>JBKPFI010000158.1:0-1934 GCA_046728775.1 Actinomycetota bacterium
GTTCGAGACCGTGGCGGCGGAGCTGTCCGGCGCGAGCCCGATCGGCTCCTGGCGCCACACCTACCGCACGACCGAGAGCCGCATCGTCGGCGTGCTCGAGGCCGGCGGCGAGCGACACCCCGCGGTGCGCGTGGGCTCGTACCCGAGCTTCGGCCCCGGCGGCGGCACGGTCGAGGTCGTGCTCAAGTCGGCGGACGCGGAGGCGCTCGCCGCCGCTGCGGCCTGGTTCGAGCGGGCGCTGGACGACCTCGCGGACTAACGCACCCGGCCGGGGGCCCTGCTAGGGTAGTTGCGGTCGCCCGATGTGGGCAGTCGCGTGGCCCGCCCCATGCGACCAACCTCATCTCTAGTGCGTCTTCCCGTCTCCCCCTTCCAGGGGTTGGCGGCGCTGCGGCGAATTGCCGATGCGGTAGAGGTGAAGGTGGGTCGCCGCACTTTGGTCGTCGCGCTCGTGCTGGTCTCCGGGGCCGGCGTCGCGGTGCTCGTCGAGCGGACCGGGTCGAGCGTCTTCCAGGCCGCGGCGACGCCGGACTGGCGCTTCCTGCTCGCGGGCCTGATGGTGTGCGCAGCGGTGCAGCCTCTCCGAGCGCTCGCGTGGACGTCGACGGTGCGCTCGCCGGTGGGCTTCCGGGCGATGTACGCCGCGAGCTCGGTCGGCTCGTTCCTCGACACGGTGCTTCCCGGCCGGATGGGCGAGGCCTCGAAGGTCGCGGTGCTGAAGGTCGCGGCCGGGCCGCGCTGGCCCGGTTTCTCGCGCGCGGGAGGCAGCCTGCTCTGCGCGCACTTGCTCGAGATGGTCGCCTTTGTGCTCGTCGGTGCCGCCTCGGCCTTCTTCCTGCCGGTTCCGGGCTGGGCGAAGCTGACCATGGTCGTTGGCCTGCCGCTCGCTGCGGGCGGGCTGCTGCTCGTCTCGGTGCTGCACCACAAGGTGAGCCACCGGCTGCCGCAGGGCGTCGGCTCCTTCCTCGCCGGAGCGGCCGCGCCGAAGCGCGTGATGCTCCGTGCGGGCGTGATCCTGGTCGTGACCTGGGTCGTCCGCTGGTTCGGCGTGCTCTTCCTGCTGCACGCGGTCGGCGTGCACGTCGGCGTCGGCTCGGCGCTGCTCTACATGGTCGTGACCGGGCTCGCGAACACGATGCCGTTCCTGCCGGGGAACGTCGGCATCTACCAGGGCGCTGCGATCGGGGCGCTCGCGATGGCGGGCCACAGCGGCACGACCGCCGCTGCGGCAAGCGTCTTCACCCCCGCGGCCGGCAGCCTCGCGACCGCGGCCGCAGCGCTCGTCGGCCTCGCGTTCTACGGCCGCCGACTAGGCGAGCTGCGCCGCGCGGCCGTCAGGTTCTAGCCGAGCTGCGCAGGGTCGGCGGGTCGCCCGTCCCGGCCGACGTAGCCGCCTTTCGCGCCCACGACCAGGAGCACGAGATCCTCGTCGCCCACACTCGTGATCTGCCGCGGCGTCGTCGACTCGACGTGACAGAGCGCACCGGGCCCGACTTCCCGCGCCTCGCCGGGTAGCGCGAACCGCGCCCGTCCCGCGTGGACGAAGTAGAGCTCGTCCTGCTCCTCGTGGTAGTGCGGCCGCGAGACGACGCCCGGAGCGAGCACGACCACGTTCACGCCGAAGGCCGTGACGCCGAGCTCCTGGCGCACTTTGCGGAAGACGCCGTCGCCCATCTCGTCGATCGACCCGAACGCGTAGCCCACGTCGCGAGCGTACCTAGGGCGCGACGGGTGTCAGCGGCCCCTCGCCGCGATCGACGGAGAGCAGGTTGTCGACCACCAGCCGCGTCATCGCCTCACGCGTCTGCCGCGTGGCGCTGCCGAGATGCGGTGTGAGGACGACGTTCGGGAGGTCGAGCAGCTCACGCGGCACGTGCGGCTCGTGCGCGAAGACGTCGAGCCCCGCCCGGATCCGGCCGGAGACGAGCTCCGCG
>JBKPFI010000410.1:0-1304 GCA_046728775.1 Actinomycetota bacterium
GCCGGAGGTTGACGTCGTAGCCCCGTTCGAAGGGCCGCTCGTTGAAGACGAGCAGCGTGCTGTCGACGCCGAGCTCGCGCAGCCCCGCCGAGATCGCCCCCGGCCCGCCCGCGATGTTGATCGGGCAGTGGAGAACCTTCAAACGAGGGCGCTCTGGGTCGCGATCTCGACGTCGAGCGCGGCGAGCGCGCGGTCGGTGAGCGCGTCGAGCTCGTCCTCGCCAGAGGCAGTCAGGAGCAGGTAGCCGAGCCGCTCCGCGCCAGAGGCGAGCGGCGGGAGGGTCATGCCCTCGCGCCAGTAGAAGCCGGCCTCGTGGACGCCGTCGAGCGCGAGCGCCGGGCCGGCGCCGAGGCGGACGATCCTCCCGGGCTCCGCCACGACGAACCGCACCTGGCCGTGGCTCGCCTCCGGTTCGCCGTGCCCGAGGTCCGCGCGCGTCAGCTCGCCGAGCGCCCAGAGCACGTTCGCCCGGATCGCCTCGAAGCCGGTGACGAGCTTCGCCAGCTCCGCGTCCTTGCCCCCGCCGAGCCTCGCGCCGACCTCGATCGCCCAGGGTTGCCCGTCGCGCAGGCGCACCTGTACGTACGACGGGCCGGTCTCGAGCCCGACGGCAAGGCTCGCCTCGCGGGCCAGCCTGAAGAGGGGCGCCTCGTCCTCGAGCAGCGACGGGTAGCGATGCGCGATGCAAACACCGAGCGGCGGCGGCGGGTGCAGCAGCCGACGGGTGATGCTCATCGGAACGTAGTCGCGCTCGAGCAGGAAGCCGTTGACCGTGTACTCCGCGCCCTCGAGGTACTGCTCGAGCACCGCCGCGCCGGTGCGCGAGGCGGCGAGGGCCCGGTCGACCGCCGGCGCAAGCTCGCCCTCGCCGCGAACCTCGGTCACCCCGCGCTGGGCGGACCCGTCCACGGGCTTCACCACCACCGGCGGGCCGAGCTGGTGGAAAGCCTGCTCGGCCTCCTCGAAGCTCGTCGCCGCCCGGCCCTTCGGGCAGCGCACGCCGCCGCGCTCGAAGGCGGCCCGCATGCGCCGCTTGTCGGCGACGGTTCGCGCCGTCTCCACCGGCAGCCCGGAGAGGCCGAGGCGCTCCGCCAGCTGCGCCGTGGGCAGCACCGCCTGGTCGGAGCCCATCGTCGCGACCGCGACCGGCTCGACCCCCTGCGACTCGAGCTCGGCGAGCACGCCGCCCACGTCGGTGAAGCTGCGCACGATCCGGTGCTCGGCCTCGGCGAGCAGCGGCGCGTTCGGCGAGCCGTCGACGACGCAGACCTCGTGGCCGAGCGCGCGCGCCTGCTCCAGCAGCC
>JBKPFI010000052.1:0-5961 GCA_046728775.1 Actinomycetota bacterium
CGTGCCGGACGACCGGTAGCCGAGGTTGACCTTGCCGGACTTGAAGTGGCCCTTGGCAAGCTTCTTCGCCTTGGACAGGTTCTGCTTGTAGATGGTGACGTTGCGCCAGCCGGGGACGCCCGGGTTGAAGATGTGCGTCCAGGGGTTACCGGCGTAGGGGCCGGCCTGGCTCACGAACGACTTGCGGTCGATCGCGTAGTTGATCGCCTGCCGCAGGGCGGTGTTGCCCTTGAACAGCGAGCGAGAGGTGTTGAACGGCAGGTAGCCCGTGCAGTTCTGCGACTTCGACCAGAAGCGGGTCTTGTTGACGCCGAACCGCTTGGCGACACCGGCGACCTCGGCCGCGGGCAGAAACGCGTCCTCGTCGATCTGGTTCGCGATCGTCTGGTTGAACAGCGTCTGCTCGTTCAGGTTCCACTGGACGTCGAGGCCCTTGAGGTTGCGCGGCCGGGTCCGGCCGGGGCCCTTCTTCCAGAACGGGTTCTGCCGAATCTGCGTCAGCTTGTCCGGGTCGTTCCGAACCATGTAGTACGGACCCGCCGACGGCATGTTCGTCTTGGTGACGTTGACGACTTCCTTCGTGAGCGGAAGCTTCGTCGAGGTCGCCTGGAAGAACGGCATCGTGATCTTCGCCATGAACGTGCCGTCGGCCTTCGTCAGGCTGACGATCAGCTTGTTGCCCTTGGCGACGACGCCGCGGACGGTGTTCGCCTTGCCGGCGTTCACGGCCTGGGCGCCAACGATGTTGGTGCCGTTCGGGTCCGTGATGAACTGGGCACCCGGCGAGGCGAGGGCCTTATTCGCCGTCCGGTCGATCGCCCGCTTGAAGTTCCGCGCGGTCACCGGCGTGCCGTCGCTGAAGCGGAAGCCCTTCCGGATCGTGAACGTGTACTTCCGACCGTTCTTCGAGACGGTGAACTTCGAGGCAACCTCGGGCACGAGCTTGCTGCCCGCCGGGCCCTGCCGGTCCGGATAGTTGTAGAGCTTCGCTGCGGTCGCGTACTCCAGCCACCAGGCCGTGGTGACGTAAGCGAGCTGCTGGTCGACCTGCACGGAGGCGCCGGTGATGCCGGCCCGCCAGATGCCGCCCTTCTTGAACGCGTGGGAGCTACCCGAACTCGCGCTCGCAAAGCTCGCTGCGACCAGAAGGCTTGCCCCGGCCACAAGCATCGTGACCGCGAGCCATAGCCGTCTTCGCATGTCTCTCCTTTCCGTGAATTCGAGTCGGAGCCATGCCCAACTCGGAACGGGCGCCTGCCCCGTTCACGTTCTGAGACGACGGAGTTAAGAGTTGGTTAGTGACTTAGTGATGACTGGAACGCGGGTCGAACGCGTCCCGGAGCCCGTCGCCGAGCAGGTTGAACGCGAGCGTCGTCAGCAGCACCGCGAGGCCGGGCCAGAGCATCAAGAGCGGCCGCGTCGTGTAGTACTGCGGCGCCTCCGCGAGCAGGTTGCCCCAGCTGGCGGTGGGCGCCTTGATGCCGAGGCCGAGGAACGAGAGGCCGGCCTCGAAGAGCACGTAGCTCGCGACGATCAGCGTCGAGTAGACGATCATCGGCGCCACCAGATGCGGCAGCACGTGCGAGCGGATGATCCGGAAGTCGCTGGCCCCGATCATCCGTGCGGCTTCGATGTACTCCTTCTCGCGGATCGAGAGCACCTGCGCGCGCATGATCCTGGCCGGGTAGAACCAGCCGAAGAGGCTGAAGATCAAGACCAGCGTCACCACGCCCTTCGGGAAGAGCCCTCCGAGCGTGATCGCGTCGAGCTGGGGACCGATCGTCGCTGCCAGCGCGACGATGAAGAGCAGCAGCGGAAACGCCATCGTGACCTCGGTGATCCGCGAGATGATGGTGTCGGGCCAGCCGCGGAAGTAGCCCGCGATCGAACCGAGTATCACCCCGATGATCATCAGGCACAGGGTCGAGAGCACGGCGACCTCGAGCGAGACCCGCGCCCCGTAGAGGAGGCGCAGGAACTCGTCCTGGCCGAGGCGGTTCGCGCCGCCCAGGACGAGGATGTCGGTATTGCCCGTGTAGTAGTTGTCGATGTGCGTCCACGGGTTCGCCGGCAGCAGGCTCGTCGTCTCGACCGCGGCAGTGCCCGTGAAGATGTCGTCCGGCCCATGGCCGATGTAGTGCGAGGCGATCGGCGCGCCGACGAAGGCGACCAGGATCAGGACGATGATGAAGATGCCGCTGGCGATCGCGACCTTGTCGCGCTTGAACCGCCGCCAGACGAGCTCCCAGTACCCGCGGGCGCGAATCTCCTCGGTCGCGCCGAGCTGGGGCCCGGTCTCCGTCGCAACCGCGGCGCCGAGGCCGGCACCACCGGAAGAGACGACGACTTCTTGTTCTCGTGGGGCCATTGCGAGGTGGGGGCCGAAACCGGTGCCCGGGACTATAGACGAGCCGCGCGTGCAGGAGTTTGTTGCTGCTTTTAGGCCGTGAGCGCGTCGGCCCCGGCCACGACCTCCAAAATTTCCTGCGTGATCTCCGCCTGGCGGGCGCGGTTCATGTCCAGCGTCAGGCTCGAGATCAGGTCGGCGGCGTTGCCGGAGGCGTTCCGCATCGCGGTCATCCGCGCGCCCTGCTCCGAGGCCGCAGACTCGAGCAGCGCGCGGTAGAGCTCGGTCTCGACGTACACCGGGAGCAGCCGCCGCAGGATCTCCTCCGGCTCCGGCTCGTAGATGAAGTCGCCGAGCAGGGCGGCCTGGCGGGCCTCCTCCTCCGCCCCGCGCTCGAGCACGTGCTCCGGGATCGGCAGCACGTCGACCTCGACCACGCGCTGGACGAGCGCCGAGACGAACTGGTTGTAGACGAGCACGACCCGGTCGACCTCGCCGCTCTCGTAGAGCTCCGAGGCCCGGTGGGCGATCGCCTGCGCGTCGGCGTACGACGGACGGTCGCTGAAGCCGATCCAGGCGGCGTCGATCTCGTAGTGGCGGAAGCCGAGCGTCGAGCGGCCCTTCTTGCCGGCGACGAGCCAGCGGACATCGACGCCTTCCCCTCGCAGCTGCCGCTCGAGCGCGAAGGCGTGCCGCAGCACCTGCGCGTTGAAGGCGCCGGCGAGGCCGCGGTCGCCCGTCAGCGGCACGACGGCGGCCGTCTTCACGTCGCGGCGCTGCAGCAGCGTGAGCCCCTGCAGCGAGGTGCTCGCGCGAGCGGTGCCGACCATCAGCTCCATCATCCGGTCGGCGTAGGGCCGCATCGCCTCGATCCGCGCCTGCGCGCGCCGGAGCCGCGCGGAGGCGACGAGCTCCATCGCCTTCGTGATCTTGCGCGTGTTCCGGACCGAGCGGATCCGGCGCTTGAGGTCCTGGACGGTGGCCATCAGTGCTCCGTCCGGTGATGACGCTCGAGCTCGCGGTCGCTAGCACCAAGCCCGGGGCCGCCCTCGCCCGCCGCCACGGCTGGCTGCCTGGGCACGGGCGAGGGTGCGCTGTGGCGCCGCGTGATAGCGGGCGAGAGACGGGTGGTCATTGCCGGGAGGAGCACTACGCGGCTGCTGGGGTCTCCTCGGAGACCTTGAAGCCCTTCGCGAAGCGCTGCACCTCCTGGTCGAGCCGCTGCTCCAGCTCGTCGGGGAGCTCGCCGCTCTCGCGGATCTCCTTGAGGATCGACTCCTCCGCCCTGAGGTGGTCGCGGAGCTCGTCGAGGAAGCGGGGAACGTCGACCACCGGGATCGGGTCGAGGTAGCCGTTCACCCCGGCGTAGATCGCCGCGACCTGCTCCTCCACCGGCCACGGCTCGTACTGCGGCTGGTTCAGGAGGGCGACGAGCCGCTCGCCGCGCGCGAGGATCTTCTGCGTTGCGGCATCGAGCTCGGAGCCGAACTGCGCGAAGGCCTCGAGCTCGCGGTACTGCGAGAGGTCGAGCTTGAGGCTGCCCGCCACCTTGTTCATCGCCTTGATCCGCGCCGCGCCGCCGACGCGCGAGACCGAGATGCCGACGTTGATCGCCGGCCGCACGCCGGAGTAGAAGAGCTCGGACTCCAGGAAGATCTGGCCGTCCGTGATCGAGATCACGTTGGTCGGGATATAGGCCGAGACGTCTCCGGCCTGCGTTTCGACGAGCGGCAGCGCGGTCAGCGAGCCGCCTCCGAGCTCGTCCGAGAGCTTGCAGGCACGCTCGAGCAGGCGCGAGTGGAGGTAGAAGACGTCGCCGGGATAGGCCTCGCGGCCGGGCGGCCGGCGCAGGAGGAGAGACATCTGCCGGTAGGCGTCGGCGTGCTTCGAGAGGTCGTCGTACATGACGAGCGCGTGCTCGCCCTTGAACAAGAAGTACTCGCCCATCGCGCAGCCGGCGTACGGAGCCATCCACTTGATCGGCGCGGCCTCGGAGGCGCCCGCGGTGACGATGATCGTGTAGTCCATCGCGCCCTCGTCCTTCAGCTTCTGGTACACCTGGGCAACCGTCGAGGCCTTCTGGCCGATCGCGACGTAGATGCAGATCAGGTCCTGTCCACGCTGGTTGAGGATCGTGTCGACGAGGATCGCGGTCTTGCCGGTGGTTCGGTCGCCGATGATCAGCTCGCGCTGGCCGCGGCCGATCGGGATCATCGAGTCGATCGCTTTGATGCCGGTCTGCACCGGCTCCTTCACCGGCTGGCGCGCGATCACGCCGGGCGCCTTGAACTCGAGTGGACGGCTCTCGCTGGCCTGGATCGGGCCCGCGCCGTCGAGCGGCTGCCCGAGCGGGTCGACGATGCGGCCGACCAGCTCCGGGCCGACCGGCACGCTGGCGACGCTGCCGGTCCGTTTGACGGGCTCGCCCTCCTTGACGTGCTCCCACTCGCCGAAGAGCGCGGTGCCGACGTTGTCCTCCTCGAGGTTGAAGGCGAGGCCGGTGACGCCGTGCTCGAACTCGAGCATCTCCGCCGAGACGCAGTTCTCGAGGCCGTAGACGCGGGCGATCCCATCGCCGACCTCTAGCACGCTGCCGACCTCAGCGAGGTCGGTCTCCACGTCGTAGTCCTCGATCCGCTGCTTGAGGATCGAGGTGATCTCTTCCGGGCGAAGCTTCACTGAATCTCCTCTCTAGGCAGTCACCAGCTCGCGCCGCAGCCCCTCCAGCCGGCCGCGCACGCTCGCGTCGAGTCTGTGGGATCCAACTTGCAGGACGATGCCGCCGATCAGGTCGGGGTCGACCGAGCGGCTCGCCTCGACCTTGCGGCCGGATGCCTGCTCGATCTGGCTCAGCAGCTTGCGCGCCTCGGCGTCCGAGAGCTCGACCGCGGTGGTGAGCTCGGCGTGGACGATCCCCTCGTGCTCGGCAACCAGCCGCTCGAACTCGCGGCCGATCTCCTCGAGCTGGCCCGCGCGTCCCTTGTCGGCCAGGACGAGCAGGAAGTTGCGCACCAGCTCGTCCGCATCCGCGAGCAGCTCCTCGAGCGCCGCCGTGCGGGCGCGGGGATCGACCTGCGGGTTGCGCAGGAGCTCGCGCAGCTGCGGCACCTCGGCCTCGGCGGCCACGACCTGCGCCAGCTGGTCGCGGACCGGCTCGAGCCTGCCCTTCTCCTGCGCCGCCTCGAAAAGCGACTCGGCGTAGACCCTGTCGACGACGGTCACTCGTTGCGCTCCAGAACCGAGAAGTCGAGCTCGCCGACGGCCTCGTCGATCAGGCGGCGGTGGTCCTCGTCGTCGAGCGACTTACGCGTCACCTTCGACGCGGCCAGCATGCTCAGGTCGACGACTTCGACGCGGATCTGCTCGAGCGCCCGCCGCGTCTCGGCCTCGATCTGCTTGCGGGTCTCCTCGAGCCGCCGCTGCCGGTCGGCCTCGAGCTCGTCGCGCATCCGCCGCTCGTTCGAGTCTGCGACACGGCGCGCCTCGGCGAGGATCTCCTCGGCGTCGGTCTGCGCGCGGCTGATCAGCTGGCGGTGCTCCTCCAGCAGCCGCCGCGCCTCCTCACGCGCCCGGTCGGCCTCCTGCAGCGATTGCCGGATCCGCTCGCGCCGCTC
>JBKPFI010000279.1:0-6683 GCA_046728775.1 Actinomycetota bacterium
ACGCGGCCGAGGAGCCAGAAGTCGCCGTCCTCGTCGATCCGCGCCCCGTCGCCGGCGAAGTACGCATCCGGGTACTTCGACCAGTACGTCTCCCGGTACCGCTCTTCGTCCTTGTAGATCCCACGCGGCATCGCCGGCCCCGGCCGGCGCAGGACGAGGTAACCGCCGCCTCCGGGGCCGACCTCGTTGCCCTGCTCGTCGTAGACCGCGGCCTCGACACCCGGGAACGGCTTCGTCGCCGAGCCGGGCTTGAGCGTCGTCACCCCCGGCAGCGGAGTGATCAGGATCATCCCGGTCTCGGTCTGCCACCAGGTGTCGACGACCGGCGTGCGGTCGCCACCGATGTGCTCGCGGTACCACACCCACGCCTCCGGGTTGATCGGCTCACCCACGGTGCCGAGGAGGCGCAGCGACGAAAGGTCGTGCTTCTCAGCGTGCTCCGGTCCCCACTTCATGTGCCCCCGGATCGCCGTGGGCGCGGTGTAGAGGATGTCGACCTTGTAGCGCTCGACGATCGCCCACCAGCGATCCTTGTCCGGGTAGTTCGGGACGCCTTCGTAGATGACGCCGGTGGTGCCGTTGCAGAGCGGGCCGTAGACGATGTAGCTGTGGCCCGTAACCCAGCCGATGTCGGCCGCGCACCAGTAGATCGAGTCGGGCTTGACGTCGAAGATGTAGTAGTGCGTCGTCGCCGTGCCGACCAGGTAGCCGGCGGTTGTGTGGACAATCCCCTTCGGCTTGGCGGTCGTCCCGCTCGTGTAGAGCAGGTAGAGCAGGTCCTCCGAGTCCATCGGCTCGCAGGGGCACGACGCGGGGTCGTCGCTCTCGCCTTCGATCACGTCGTGCCACCAGAGGTCGCGCCCCTCCTGCAGCTCGACGTCGCCGCCGGTCCGGCGGAGGACGACCGCCTGCTTCACGGTCGGAGAGTCCGCCAGCGCCGCGTCGGCGTTGCCCTTCAGCGGGACGGCGGCGCCGTTGCGCAGGCCCTCGTCCTGGGTGATCAGGAGCTCGCACTCCATGTCGTTGAGGCGGCCGGAGAGCGAGTCAGCCGAGAAGCCGCCGAACACCACCGTGTGGGGCGCCCCGAGGCGGGCACAGGCGAGCATCGCGACCGGGAGCTCTGGGACCATGCCCATGTAGATCCCGACCGGCGTCCCTTTCTTCACGCCTAGCTTCTTCAGCGCGTTGGCGAAGCGGACGACCTCCCGCTGGAGGTCGGCGAAGGTGAGCGTGCGCCGCTCGTCCTCCGGCTCGCCCTCCCAGTAGTAGGCGACCTTGTCGCCGTTCCCGGCCTCGACGTGCCGGTCGACGCAGTTGTAGGTGACGTTGAGCTTGCCGCCGACGTACCACTTCGCATACGGCTGGTCCCACTCGCAGAGCTTCGTGAAGTCCTCGAACCACGAGACCCGCTCGCGGCCCTCGGTCTCCCAGAACTCCTCGAAGTCCCGGTCGTAGATCTCGGGTTGCGCGTTCGCCTGGGCGGTGAAGTCGGGAGACGGCGGGTAGCGCCGCTCCTCGAGCAGGATGGTCTCGATTGCCGGTCCGGTCACGGTCTCGGCCATCCTAAGCCTCCGTGCGCCGCGGCATCGGCGACCCGGCCCGCGACCGGATCGGGAGCCGGCCCCACATCGGCGAGCCGACGGGCAGCACCGGGCGGTCCGGCGACATCCCGTTGACGACACCCGCTGCCGACGCGTACCAGGCAACCGCCGCCGTCACGATTCCGGCCCAGCCGCCCGCATGGAGAATCCACGGGCTCATGCCGTGCGCGACCCGGAAGAAACCGATTGTGAGCAGGATCTCCGTGATCTCCAGCGTCAGGAAGACGCCGAAGACGGCGACGTTCACCCGCAGCGCCCAGAGCATCATGTACGTGTTGAAGATCGCGAACGAGAGCAAGAACCAGGCGAGGCCGTTGTCGACGTCCGTCGGCTTGAGCGTGCCTCCGAGCTTCGTCGCCTCGGCCAGCACGACGAACGCCCCGAGCGCGAGCCAGAACCCGCCGTAGGTCGAGAACGCGGTCGAGCCGAAGACGTTGCGGTTCCTGAACTCCCACATCCCGGCCAGTAGCTGGACGAGCCCGCCGTAAAAGAGCGCGAGCCCGACCCAGAGGATGTCCGGGATGAACGTCGCGTTGTGGCCGCTGAGCATGAACGTCGTCAGCGCGAACGCCGCGAGCCCGAGCGGTGCAGGGTCGGCCGCGGGGACGGCCTCGACGAGAGTCGGCCGGGCTCGTTCCTCAGCCAGAACAGCCATAACTACCTCCTTCGACGCCGGCTCCCCGGCCGCCAACGAGGAGTCGGCACTGGGCTTTGATCGCAACCCGATTCTATCGGGTCACGATAGGTGTAAGCGAATCTTTTCTACCCGCTCCGCGGGGCGCTTACACGTCAGGGTTCCAGGTCGTACGGGTAGTCCGTCAGCACCTCGGGGCCGCTCTCGGTGACGAGCACCAGATCCTCGAGGCGGCAGCCGCCGTAGCCGTTCCGGTAGAGGCCCGGCTCGACCGCGATCACGTCTCCTGCGACGAGCTCGCCCGGAGCGCGCCCGAGCGTCGGCTCCTCGTGCACCTCGAGGCCGACTCCGTGGCCGAGCGAGTGGTAGAAGCCGTCCTGGAGCACCTCGCCCGACTGCTTCGAGCGCAGCGTCGGGTAGCCGTGCTGCTCGAACACGTCGCAGGTGATCCCGTGCAGCTTGCTCCCGGCGACGCCCGGCTTGACGGCCTCGACGGAACGCTGGAGCGCCTCGCGGCAGAGCCGGTGGTACTCGCGCAGCTCGTCGGACGGCGTGCCCACGACGAAGACGCGGGTCATGTCCGCGAAGCAGCCGGACTCGCGGTCGCGCGGGAAGAGGTCGAGACAGACGGGCTCGTCCGGCGCGATTGGGCCGGAGCCCATGTCGTGGCCGACTGCGGTCTGCGGACCGTGCGAGACGATGAACTCGTCCGCAAAGGCGCCGTTGGCGGTGAACGCCTGCTCGACAGCGAGCTTCAGACGCTCGCAGGTCAGCGCCTCGCCGTCCAGTTGCAGGCCGCCGTTCTGCCGCTCCGCGGCCCGCAGTAGCTCGCGGGCGGCGTCCATGGCAGCCTCGGCCGCGCGCTGAGCCCTCCGGATCCCGGCGAGCTCCGCGTCGTTCTTTACGCGGCGGCGGCGGACGAAGTGCTCGCGGTCGGCCTTGACGTCGATGCCGTTGGCGCGCAGGTGGTCGGCCACCTCGAGCGGGAAGGTCGACGGTGCGACGGCCTGCTCGATCCCGAACCGGCGCGTGGCGCGAAGCAGAATCTCGAGCTCGATCTCGGCGCGCGCGAGCCCCTGCGCGTACAGCTCGTCGAGGCCGAACTCCTCGTGCGGCAGCAGCTCCACGCCGGGCGCGACCTCGGCGATCCGGTCGAGCTCGAACGAGCTCGCGACCACGTGCCGCGCGCCGTCGCGCTCCGCGTAGAGGAACGGGTCCGGCACCGGGAGCGGCACCTCGTGTCGCATCTCGGGCGAGCGGAGCGAGTCTGCATAGATGAGGACGTCTGCCACGGCGGCCCGGATCGTACATCTAGACTCGGCAACTGTGGAGGAGGTGCTCGAGCGGGCACAGGCGCTGATCGCCGGGTACGACGAGGAGCTTCGGCGCGAGCTGCCCCACGGCGCGGAGATCTTCGACGCCCATGTCCACCTCGGGCACGACGTCGACGGCTTCACCGGCGTCTACGAAGACCTCGAGCGGATCAACGACCGCTACGGGATCTCGCGCTGCTTCATGTTCTGCATGGACGAGCTCGACCGGCACCCGGCCTTCCGCGCCGCCAACGACCGCACGCTGGCTTTCGCGCAGCGCTCGGGAGGCCGGCTGATCCCCTTCGTGCGCCTCGACCTGGCGGAGGAGCCGGTCGAGGAGGCGACGCGCTGCCTCGACCTCGGCGCCCGCGGGATCAAGCTGCACCCGCGCGCCCAGCGGTTCCTGCTGAACGACGAGCGGCTGGCGCCGGTGTTCGCGCTCGCGGCCGAGAGGCACGTGCCGATCCTGATCCACGGCGGCCGCGGGCTGCCGCCGATCGCCGACCATCTGCGCCGGCTCGTCGACCGCTACCCGGACGCGCAGCTGATCATCGCCCACGCGGGCCTCGCCGACCTGGCCGCCCTGGCGGCCTGCTTCGCGGGCAAGGCGGGCGTCTTCTTCGACACCTCGGTCTGGAGCCCGATCGACCTGCTCAGCCTCTACCACCTCGTCTCGCCGGAGCAGGTCGTGTACGCCTCGGACTACCCCTACGGCCAGCAGCCGAGCTCCCTCCTGATCGGGCTTCGCACGGCGAGGCTCGCCGGGTTGGACGACGCGCAGCTGCGCGCGATGCTCGCGGGCAACTCGAACCGGATCGCGAGCGGCGAGGCGCCGCTCGAGCCCACGCCTCCGCGCGGGAGCCGGACCTTCGCGCAGCCGCTCGCCTTCGCGCGCATCCACCAGTACCTCTCGATGGCGACCCCGCTCCTCTGGACGCGGCAGCAGGACACGATCGGGGTGCTCGGGCTCGCGTTGAACGCCTGCGCCGACCGCGACGGCCGCGTCGAGGAGCGGGAGCAGATCCGGCAGCTGCTCGAGGCGGCGCGGGATCTCTGGCGCACGCTGCCGGAGCTCGACGACGAGGGCGATCAGCGCGTCGTCAGCCGCACGACGTTTCGGCTCGTGCACCTCGCGGACATCCTGGCGGTGACCAGCGGCGCCTGAGGAGGCGATACCTTGCGCGAGCGGCGCACGCAGATGCCAACGACACGGTTTTCGACGGTGAAACCAGACGCGTAGCGTGGTGCTTGAGCTGCGCGTAAACGGAGCCGTGCTCGAGGTCGACCCTCCTGTCGGCCGCACGCTCGCCGAGACGCTCCGCGAGGACCTCGGGCTCACCGGCACGAAGGTCGCCTGCGCCGAAGGTCACTGCGGCGCGTGCACGGTGCAGCTCGATGGCGTGCCGGTGCTCTCGTGCATCACGCTCGTGCACACCGTCGGCGAGCGCGAGGTCACGACGATCGAGGGGCTGCGGGACCACCCGCTCGTCGACGCGTTCGTGCGCACAGACGCACTTCAGTGCGGGTTCTGCACGCCCGGCCAGATCGTCTCGGCGGCGGCGCTGGTCGAGGCCGAGCCCGAGCCCACGCCGGAGCGGATCCGCCATGCGATGGCCGGAAACCTCTGCCGCTGCGGCGCTTATCCCCGGATCCAGGAGGCGGTGTTGACGTGGCGCGATTGATCCGCACCGAGAAGGAAGTCGAGGGCCGGTATTCCGAGCAGTGGGTGCTCGTCGAGGGCGACGACGAGGCGCTCGACCAGTGGGAGCAGGGCCCCCGCGCCGTGGTCGGGCAGCGGGCCCCGCGGCTCGACGGGCACCAGCGGGCACGCGGCCAGGCGCAGTACACGGCAGACCTCGGCCTGCCCGGCACTGTGCACGCGGCCGTGCTGCGCTCCCCCTACGCGCACGCACGCGTGACCAAGCTCGAACTGACCCCGGCGCTCGCGCTGCCGGGCGTGGTCGGCGCGATCGGCCCGGACGACTGCCACGTCCTGCAGCGGGAGCCGGGCTTTCACGGCGCGCCGGTGGCCGCAGTCGCGGCCGCCAGCATCGCGCGCGCCCGCGAGGCCCTCGCCCAGGTCGAGATCGAGTGGGAAGAGCTCGAGCCCCTGCTCGATCCCGAGGAGGCGGTCAGGCGCGAGTCGCTCCATGAGGATCCCCGGCGGTACGAGCGCGGGGACGTCGAAGCCGGCTTCGGCGAGGCCGACGTCGTGGTCGAGGCCGAGTACCGCACGCAGACTGTGCTCCACAACGCGCTCGAGACGCACCAGTCGGTGTGCCGCTGGGAAGGCGACGTGCTCGAGGTCTACACCTCGACGCAGTACATCTGGGGCGTACGTGACTCGGTCGCGGAGACGCTCGGGCTCCCCCAGGATCGCGTGCGCGTCGTGTGCAATTTCATGGGCGGCGGCTTCGGCGCCAAGAACAGCCCGGGCGACCACACGTACATCGCGATCGCGCTCGCCGGCAAGACTGGCCGGCCCGTCCACTGCGCCCTGACGCGGCGCGAGGAGAACCTCGCGACCGGGAACCGGAACGCGACGATTCAGCGGCTGCGCGCGGGTGCGCGCTCCGACGGCACGCTCGTCGCGCTCGACGGCGAGTTCGTGAACGCCGTCGGCTGGTCCGGCTGGTCAGGCCCCACGTACGGGCCGATGGAGATGCTCTACGCCTGCGACAACGTCAGGACGCTGACGTACGGCGCGAAGCTGAATCTGCCACCGAACGCCGCCTTCCGGGCACCGGGCTTCGTCGAGGGAACCTTCGGGCTCGAGTGCCTGCTCGACGAGCTGGCCGCCCGGCTGGAGCTCGATCCGCTCGAGCTGCGGCGGCGCAACCACGCCGACAAGGACCTGGTCGACGGCCGGCCGTTCTCGTCGAAGAACCTGCTCGAGTGCTACCGGCGGGCCGAGCCACACTGGGGGCGACGGGCCGAGGTACGGGCGCGCTCCGAAGGTTCCGTGCGGCGCGGAACCGGGCTCGCGAGCCAGATCTGGTACGGCGGCGGCGGGCCGCCTTCGTACGCGGGAGTGCGGGTCGGCTCCGACGGCTACGCGACCGTCCTGACCGCGATGCAGGACATCGGCACCGGCACGCGCACCGCGATGGCGCAGATCGCAGCCGAGGAGCTCGG
>JBKPFI010000340.1:0-2020 GCA_046728775.1 Actinomycetota bacterium
GAGGAACGGCGCCGGCCGCCAGAGCTTGAACAGCAGGCCGCCCCCGACCAGAGCGATGCCAATCGCGATCCCGCGCTGGATGTGCTGCACGCCCTGCGAGCGCCCGAAGAGCTGCGACGGCAGCACGTCCGGATAGAGGCCGCGGTACGGCGGCTCGTAGACGTAGTAGGCGAAGAAGAACGTCATCACGATCACGACCGTCGTCCAGAGGTTGGGCATGAACGGCATCAACAGCAGGCAGAAGCCCAGCGGAAGGAGCGCGACGAGCATGAACGGCCGCCTCCGCCCGAGCGGCGTGTGGAAGGCGTCGCTCCAAGGTCCGACGATCGGCGAGAGCATGAGCGCGAAGATCCCTTCCGCGCCCAGGATCGCGCCGATCAAGCCGCCGGAGCTCGTGAAGCGATTCAACAGCGGCGGCAGGTACGCCGCCGTCGTCGTGATCGAGAACGCGAGCCCGAACGCGCCCAGGCCGAGCGCCCAGAGCAGCCGCGACCGGACGGCGGGGACGGCGACCAGCGCCTCCGAGCTCGATGTCGTCGCCACCTACGCTCCGGCCGTCGCCGGCTCGGGGGCGAGGCCTCCGGTGACGATCTCGACGAGCGTGCGCTCGGCCTGCGCCACGTCCTCGTCGGAATCCGGCAACCGCCCTAGCACCCACCCGGTCAACAGCTCCTCGACCGCGCCGAAGAAGACGTAGCTCGCGAGCCGCGCGTCGAGGTCGGCCCGGATCGATCCGTCCCTCTGTCCGCGCTCGACGATCTCCTGGATCGCCGCGAACGACTCGTCGATTTCGTCCATCTCGCCCGGGAGATGCTGGCTGCGGGTCACCTCGAGCACGAGGACGCGCACGAGGTCGGGATCGCGCCGCCACGACCGCAGCAGGATCTCCGCGACCTTGCGCAGCTGATCCCTCGGCGCGTCGCCGGCCTGCTCCACGCTCCTGATCGTCTCGATCAGCTCGCGCCAGGTCTCGCGGAAGACGCTCCGCAGCACGTCCTCCTTCGAGTCGAAATAGTGGTAGAGGAGCCCATACGCCACGCCCGCCTCCTCCGCGATGTCGCCGACGCGACTCGCGTGGTAGCCCTTGCGTGCGAAGACCCGCACCGCCGCTTCGAGCAACAGTCGGCGCTTCTCCTCCTGCGCATTCGTGCGGTCGGGCACTTCGGACGAGTGTAGTAGCTCGAGGCGCCGACTCGGCGGCGCCGCCCAAAAGGCCGCGCGGGCTTTGCCCGCGTGGCCGCCCAAACCCGCTTCTGGGGACGGTAAGCCGTGGCCTTCCTTCCGCGATAGCCTCGGAAGGGTGGAGCCGCTCGCGGGCCTGCTGGTCGTCGACCTGACGCGGTACCTGCCCGGGCCGTTCGCGAGCCGCGAGCTGCTGCGCCTGGGCGCCCGCGTCGTGCGCCTGGAGGCACCCGGCGGCGACCCGCTGCGGGAGCTCGCGCCCGCCTGGCACGAAGCGCTCAACGCGGGCAAGGAATCGCTCGAGGTCGACCTGAAGGCCGACTCCGCGGCCGGGCGCGAGCTCTGTGCCGAGGCCGACGTCGTGCTCGAGAGCTTCCGGCCGGGCGTGGTCGAGCGCCTCGGCATCGCCCCGGCCGACCTGCCGGAGCGCGTCGTGTACTGCTCGTTCACGGGTTTCGGCCCGGACGATCTGCGAGCCGGGCACGACCTCAACTACCAGGGCTGGGCCGGCCTGCTCGCCGACACCGCACCCGCGCTGCCGCCCGTGCAGGTCGCCGATCTCGGCGCGGCCCTGCGCGCGGTCGCCCACATCTTGGCGTCGCTGCTCGAGCGCGAGCGAACCGGCCGCGGCCGCCACCTGGTCATCTCCCTGACCCACGGCGCCCACGAGCTCGCCGCGCACCGCCTCGGTGGCGAGCCGGTCCCGCGCCTGCTGACGGGCGGGCTCGCCTGCTACCGGATCTACGCGACCGGGGACGGCCGCCATCTGACAGTCGCGGCGCTCGAGCCCAGGTTCTTCCGCCGCCTCTGCGAGCTCCTCGGCCGGCCCGAGCTCACC
>JBKPFI010000415.1:0-6554 GCA_046728775.1 Actinomycetota bacterium
ACGCCGTTCCGCGCCGGCGGCCGCGTTACCGCGGGGAACTCTGCAGGCCTCACCGACGGCGCCACCGTCTGCCTGCTCGCGTCGGAAGTGGCGACGCGCGAGCACGGCTTCGAGCCGCGGATGCGGCTGGTCGGCTATGCCTTCGCGGGGGTCGAGCCGGAGCTGATGGGGCTGGGGCCGGTGCCCGCGACGCGGAAGGCGCTCGAGCGCGCGGGCCTGTCGCTCGACGAGATCGGCCTGTTCGAACTGAACGAGCCGTTCGCGGTGCAGGTGCTGAGCTGGTGCGACGGGATGGGCGTCGACCCGGAGGACGAACGGCTCAACCCCTACGGCGGCGCGATCGCCTGCGGCCATCCGCTCGCCGCCACCGGGGTCCGGCTCCTCGCGCAGCTGGCGTACGGCTTCCGCGAGCGCCCCGAGTCACGCTACGGCCTCACCGCGCTCTGCGTCGGAATGGGCATGGGCGCCGCACTGATCTGGGAGAACCTCGCTGCCGGACACTGAGTTCAAGCTCGCCCGGGTCGAGGTTCCGGGCCGCGGCACCGTCGCGCTCGTCACGATCGACAACGGCGAGGACTACACGAAGCCGACGTTCTACGGCCGCGCGGCGCTCGAGTCGCTCGAGCGGCTGCTGCCGCCGCTCGAGGAGGGCGACTGGGCCGCGCTCGTCCTCACCGGCAAGCCGTTCGTCTTCGCCGCGGGGGCCGACATCACGGAGTTCCCGAACGCGACGCGAGAGCTCGCGATCGAGGGCAGCCGCGCGGGCCACGAGCTCTTCGGCCGGATCCGGAGGCTGCCGTACCCGACGGTCGCGGCGGTCAACGGCGCGTGCCTCGGCGGCGGCGTCGAGATCGCCCTCCATTGCGACGCGCGCACGATCTCGACCGCGGTTCGCCACTTCGCCTGCCCGGAGTGCTTCCTCGGCATCGTCCCCGCGTGGGGCGGCACGCAGCTCGTGGCGCGCCTCGTCGGCGCGGAGACGGCCGTCAAGTTCATCGTGGCCAACCCGATGCGGCAGAACCGCATGCTCACCGGCCCGGGGGCCTTCGAGCTCGGGTTCGCCGAGCGCCTGCTCGAGCCGCCCGAGTTCCTGGACGAGTCGATTGCATTCGCCCTCGAGCTCTCGAGCGGCGGCAACGGTGTCAGACACCGTGACGACGATGTGACCGAAGTGATACGGAAGGCGCGCGCTCGGCTCGACGGGCAGGTCCACGGCGCCGCGCCCGCGCCGTACAAGGCGCTCGACCTGATCGAAGGCGCGCTCTCGGGCTGGTCGCTCGAAGAGGGCTACGCCGCCGAGGAGGAGGCCGTCGGCGAGCTGCTTCCCGGACGCCAGGCGCAGGCTTCGCTCTACGCCTTCGACCTCGTCGACCGCCGCGCCAAGCGCGCCCCCGGACGGCCCGGCGTCGAGCCGCGCCCGATCCGCAAGGTCGGCCTCGTCGGCGCGGGCCTGATGGCCGCGCAGCTGGCAGCCCTGTTCCTGCGCCGCCTCGAGGTCCCCGTGGCGATGCGCGACCTCAGCGAGGGGGCCCTCACGAGTGCGCGCGAGACCGTCGAGGAAGCCCTGGCGGAGCAGGTTGCGAAGGGCCGCTACGACGAGGGCAAGGCGCGCTTCCTCGCCTCGCTCCTCTCCACCTCGACCGGGTACGAGGACTTCGCCGACTGCGACCTCGTGCTCGAGGCCGTCTTCGAGGAGCTCGACGTGAAGAAGCAGGTCTTCGCGGAGCTGCGCGAGCACACGAAGCCGGACTGCGTCCTCGCCACGAACACCTCGAGCCTCTCCGTGACCGAGATGGGAGCGGACGTCGGGATCCACTTCTTCAACCCCGTCGCCGTCCTGCCGCTCGTCGAGCTCGTCCGCACGCCGCACACCGACGACGCGACGCTCGCCACAGCCTGGGCCTTCACCGAGAACCTGCGCAAGCGCCCGGTGCTCGTCGCCGACGCCCCCGCGTTCGTCGTCAACCGGGTGCTCACGCGGCTGATGAGCGTCGTCCTCGATGCGCTCGAGCACGGCAACGCCGAGGAGGAGGCCGACGAGGCGATCCTCCGCCTCGGCCTGCCAATGGCGCCGTCGGTGCTACTGCAGATGGTCGGCCCGCGCGTCGCCAACCATGTCCTCGAGACCCTCCACGAGGCCCACCCCGACCGCTTCCCTCTCTCCCAGACGCTGGCCAACTACGCCGACGGCCGCGAGGAGATCGCCGTCGCAGAGCACGCGCCGAGAAGCGAGGACGAGATCCTCGAAGCCGCGCTCGAGGCGCTCGCCGACGAGATCCACCACCTGCTCGAGGAGGGCATCGTCGCCAGCGCGAAGGACGTCGACACCGCCCTCCTGCTCGGCGCCGGCTGGCCCTTCTGGCTCGGCGGGATCACCAAGTACCTCGACCAGACCGGGATTTCGGAGAGGATGTTCGGACGCCCGCTCGCCGAGGTAGGTGAAACGGCGCCCACGGTATGAGAGACGACTGGCGCATCAGAGTCGAGCCCCGGGAGGCGGCCCACGCCAAGACGCTGCTCGAGCGGCTCGGCTTCGACCTCGGCTCGGACGAGGCGAAGCGCCTGGCGAGCGACCTCGAGGGGCGCCGCCTCGCCGTCTCGCGCGACGACAACACCGTCTTCGTCTACGCCGAGTCGCAGCCCCAGGCCGAGCAGGCGCTGCAGGTCGTCCTGGCCGAGCTCGAGGCCGAGGGGATCGAGGCGGTCACCACGCTCGAGCGCTGGCTCCACGACGAGGAGCGCTGGTCGGACGAGCCGCCGCAGGAGACGTGGGAGCAGGAGGAGCTCGACCGCGGTTTCGCGCCCTGGGAGGTGCGCGTCGAGCGCGATTCCCACGAGCAGGCCGAGGAGCTCGCCGACAGCCTCGAGCGCGAGGGCTACGACGTCGTTCGGCGCTGGCGCTTCGTGATCGTCGGAGCCGGCTCGGAAGACGAGGCGCGCGAGCTCGCCCGGCGGCTCCACGGCGAGGCCGAGCCCGGAGGCGAGGTCGTCTGGGAAGTGACTCCCCAGAACCCCTTCGCCCTCTTCGGCGGTCTCGGCAGCTAAACGACGTCGCACGGATCGGCTATGCTTCCGGGGCGACGCTCGCCCAGGGGAATCCACGCGAGCGCGCTCTCTCACTGAGATTCGCGGCACCGGAAAGTGCTGCATACATGCAGGAAATGACCGAGCAAGCGACGCTGGCGCCGGAGGCTCCGGATGGCCTAGCAGCCACAGCCCTCCAGGCTGAGGCGTGGGCCGGAGAGCCCTTCCTCCACCCGGATGAGGATCCGGCCGTCTCGCTTGCCCCGGACACGGCGCGGCGGCGCGCGCTCGACGACGCGCTCGCGGAGATGGAGAGCGGCGCGCGGGAGCCGTCCTACGAGTGGAAGATCCGCTACGCGCTCATGCTCGGACTCGAGCGCGTGCTCAGCCAGAGCCCGCCGAAGCTCGCGTCCGGCACGGAGCTGCGCCGCCATCAGATCGACGCGCTCGCCGGGATGCTGACCGAGCTGATCGCCGCGACGCAGGTCGAGCCTGAGCTCAACGGCAACGGCGCGGTCGTCGAGGTCACCGCGGCGGAGGCGGAGGCCGAAGCCGAGGACGAGGACGAGGGCGTCCATCTCGAGGAGCGCGCGGAAGAGCTCGAGCTGCCGCCGGAGCACGTCGGCAAGGACCCCGGCGGAAGCCGGCGCTACCGCTTTCGGCATCCGACCGCCTCGGGCAAGACCATCGCGGCCGCCGGCTTCGTCGACGCGGCCCGCACGCTCGGCGTCCTGATCCTCACTCACCGCCGCTTGCTGGTCTCGCAGTTCCACCGCGAGCTGACGGCCGAGGGCTACGGCGACCGCTTCGAAGACGCAATCCTCAAGGGAACCAGCCCGAAGGGCCCGAACCCGGTCACAGTTCAGACCTACGCTTGGTTCGCGCGGCACTGGAAGGACCTCGAGCCGAGCGCGTACCAGCTCGTGATCGCGGACGAGGCCCACACCGCGCTCGGCGAGAAGACGAGCCATGCGATCCGCAGCTTCTCCGACCCGATCTACGTCGGCATGACCGCCACCGAGCAGCTGATCGCGAAGCAGGTCTCGGACGTCTTCCCCGCCTCGATCGACGAGCTGCCGCTCGGCGACGCGGCCCGGCGGGGGCTGATCGCGCCGCTGCGCTGCCTCCGCGTCCCGCCCGCGGCGGCGATCTCGTCCGTGCCGATCGTCGGCGGCGACTTCGAGGAGCGCGCCCTGGCCGCCGTGCTCGACCACCAGGCGCTCAACCAGGCCGCAGCGAGCCTTTACCGCGACCGCTTCGACAACACGCCCGGGATCGTCTACGCGGCCGGCGTGGAGCACGCGTACAACCTCGCGAAGGAATTCCGCGCGGTCGGACTGAAGGCCGAGGCGGTCAGCGGCCGCACGCCGCCGGTGAAGCTTGCGGAGACCCTCGCGGCCTACGAGCGCGGCGAGATCAACATCCTGATCAACGCGATGCTGCTCGCCGAGGGCTGGAACTCGCCGCGCGCGACCGTCGTCATGCATCTGGCGCCGACCGCCTCGCGCCGCGTCTACCAGCAGCGCATCGGCCGGATCATGCGCATGCACCCACGCAAGGAGGCCGGCGTCGTGGTCGACTTCGTTCCCAAGGGCGCGACGCACAACGAACGGGTCGTCTCGCTGCACAGCCTGCTCGACGCGGACTTCTACCGTGAAGGGGCGCGCGTAACTCCGGCACCGCGCCGACGTGTGCAGCGCCGTGCGCGACGCAAGCTCTCGCCGGCGCCGTGGCTCGTGCCGGTCACTCCCGACGTCAAGCGGCGGCTCGCGGTGATCGACCGCGAGTGGCAGCGCGTCGACCCGCGCTTCCTCGACGACGACGAGCAGCTCTACTGGGCGACGATCGCCGGCCGCAACGTCCGCTTCGACGAGCGAGTCGAGTTCGTGAAGAAGTTCACCGAGGGCAAGGCGAACCGAGGCGCGCTCGAGCAGTTCCTGAACGCGTGCGCCGCGGAGAACCCGAACCGCCGCCTGCGGCTGACGGCGCTCGCCGACCGCGCATCGATGCAGGTCGACCGCGCGAGCTTCGACGACCTCGTCACGCTCGTCACCCAGGCGCCCACCTGGGAGAAGGACCGCGTCCAGGGCGTGCGGACACTGCTGCGCGCGCTCGGCGAGGGGAAGGTCGACGCGCCCGAGCAGATCCTCTCCCGCTGGACGTGGCGCCTCGCGCGCTCCACGCGGAAAGTGCAGGACCGGCGCGCGAGCGCGGAGTTTCCCGAGGCCAAGCGGCTGCTTGGGGCGCTCGCCAACTCGCGCGGCCACCGGCACGAGGAGAACGCGGCCAAGCTGGTGAACGCCGCGCTCGACCAGTCGCGCGAGGTCGGGGCGGCGCTGCTCGCCTCGGCCGAGGGCTACACACCGCGCGCGAATCAGCTGATCGACGCGGCGCGGGAGCGGCTCGGGACGATTCAGGAAGTGGCGAACGCCCTCGCGGACAACCTGCCGGCGCCGAAGGCCTCGAGCGGCCGCTCCCGGCGCCGCCGCCGCAAGCGCAAGAAGAAGGGCCAGGCGCAGGCCCAGCAGGCACAGCAGGGTCAGCAGCCGGAGCAGCAGCCCGAGGCCCAGCAAGGCCAGGCGCAGGAAACCGCCTCCGCCGCCGAGGCGTAACACCGGTCGTCCCAGGAGGACCACTCCACGTGCTGATCTACGCGACCGCCTTCCTGGTGGGCGCGATCACGGCAATCTCGCCGTGCGCCTATCCGGTGCTGCCGATCGTCTTCGCGGGCAGCGCGAGCGGCGGCGGCCGCCGGCCCCACGCGATCATCGCCGGGCTCTGCCTGACCTTCTTCGCCTCCCTCCTCGTCCTCACCTGGCTGCTCGACCGGCTCCATATCCCGAAGGATTTGCTTCGCGACATCTCGATCGCGCTCCTGTTCGTCGTCGCTGCGACGCTGATCGTGCCGAGGCTTGGACAGCTCCTCGAGCGGCCGCTCGCGCGCCTCAGCAGGCGGCCGCACGGCGACCTCGGCGGCGGCTTCGTGCTCGGAGCGAGCCTCGGCCTCGTCTACGTGCCGTGCGTCGGCCCGATCGTCGCGGCAATCGCGACCGGAAGTGCATCCGTCGAGGGCGCCAAGCGGGTCGGGCTCGCGGCGCTGTTCGTGCTCGGCACCGCCGTGCCGCTCTCGCTGATCGCCTTCGCGGCGCGCCGGAGCAGCGAGCGGCTCCGCGGCTTCCGTGCCCACGTGGGACAGCTTCGGTTGGCGCTCGGGATCGTGATCGCCGCTGCAGCCGTGCTGATCGCCTTCGGCGTCGACACGACGCTCCAGGAGAAGGTCCCGGACTACACGACCGCGCTCTCGAGAGCCGCGGGGGAGCGGAGCTGCTCGACGAGGACGCAGCTCGGCCAGCGCTGCCTCACCTCCGACTCCGGGTCCGGGTTGCAGGACTACGGCATGGCGCCGGACTTCGAAGGAATCTCGGCCTGGATCAACAGCAAGCCGCTGACGATCGAGCAGCTGCGCGGCAAGGTCGTGCTCGTCGACTTCTGGACCTGTCTCTTATACACATCTCCGAGCCCACGAGACG
>JBKPFI010000134.1:0-2716 GCA_046728775.1 Actinomycetota bacterium
GTCAACATCGAGGTCACGACGCGCGACCGGCCGCGGCAGCGCCGCCGCATCGACGCGCCGCTCGTGAACGACGAGCTCGCGCTGCTCTGGATGGTGAACATGGGCTGCATCGACCTGAACACCTGGTACTCGCGGGTCGACAAGCTCGACCGGCCGGATTTCGTGCTCTTCGACCTCGACCCGTCGCCCGACGTCGGCTTCCACGAGACGGTGCAGGTCGCGCTCCTCGTCAAGGAGGCGCTGGACGCGCTCGGGCTCATGTCGTTCCCCAAGACGAGCGGCGCCGACGGGATGCACGTGCTCGTGCCCGTCGAGCGGCGCCACACGTACGACGACACGCGCGAGTTTGCAGAGATCATCGCCCGGGCGCTGGCGACGACGCATCGCGGCCTCGTCACGACGGAGTGGTCCAAGTCGAAGCGGCGCGGCGTGCTGATCGACGCGAACCAGAACGGCGAGGGCAAGACGATCGCGTCGGTCTACTCGGTGCGTCCGAAGGCAGGAGCGCCCGTGTCGACGCCGCTGCGCTGGGACGAGGTCGACGAGTCGCTCGACCCGGCCGCGTTCACGATGGACGTGGTGCGGCAGCGCGTCGCCGAGCACGGCGATCTCTACGAGGGCGTGCTGAAGACGCGGCAGTCCCTTGGCGCCGCCCTGCGCGCGCTGCAGTGAGCTGGCGGCTGCTAGGCTCTCCCGCGTTGCTGTTCGGCAAAGGAGGTGCGCCATGACGTCGATTGCACCCTCCGGTCGCAGAGCCTGAGGCTCCCGGCTAGCCGCAGCATTCACTTCTAGCGAGCTCCGGCGAGGCCTCGGGCACGTGTCCGGTCCTCGATCCATTCCGAAGGGAGACTCGCTTGAACCTGCAAGACCTCGGCTGGGACGACGGCTTCGCGGCCGCGCTCGAGCCGTACGACAACTGCATCCCGGCCCGCGTGTCGGCGCAGCACCGCGGTGAGTACGACGTGCTCGCCGAGCTCGGCGAACTGCGCGCGCACGTCGCGGGACGGCTGCGCCACGAGGCGTCGTCCGGCGCCGACCTGCCTGCGGTCGGCGACTGGGTTGCCCTGCGCGAGACGACGATCCAAGGCGTGCTGCCGCGCCGATCCGCCTTCCTGCGCAAGGTCGCGTGGTCGCAGACGGAGGCGCAGGTGCTCGCCGCGAACATCGACACGGTGTTCGTCGTCAGCGGCCTCGACGACGACTTCAGCGTCCGCCGGCTGGAGCGCTACCTGACGCTTGCGTGGGAGAGCGGAGCGACACCTGCGCTCGTGCTGACGAAGGCCGACCTCTGCGACGACCCGCTCGCCCGCCTGCTCGAGGCCGAGCAGGTCGCCGTCGGTGTGCCCGCGCACGTCGTGAGCAATCTCACCGGGGAGGGCCTCGAGGAGCTCGCGGCGTACCTGGCGCCGGCGAAGACGGTGGCGCTGCTCGGCTCCTCGGGCGTCGGCAAGTCGTCGCTCGCGAATCGCCTCCTCGGCGCCGAGGTGCAGGCGACGAAGGAGCTCGCGGAAGACGGCACCGGCCGTCACACGACGACGACGCGGCAGCTCATCCGCCTTGCCGGCGGTGCGCTTCTACTCGACACGCCGGGGCTGCGCGAGGTCCAGCTCTGGAGCGCTGACGACGGGATCGACGAGGCGTTCGCCGACGTGGACGAGCTCGCCGCGGGGTGCCGCTTCAACGACTGCGCGCATCGGCGCGAACCGGGGTGCGCGGTGCAGGCCGCGATCGACCAGGGGCGCCTTCCGCGCGAGCGCCTACAGAGCTACCGCGCCTTGCAGCGGGAGCTCGCGCGGCTCGCGCGCAAGCAGGACGCGCGGCTGCGGTCCGAGGAGCGGAAGAAGCGCGCGGCGTTCGCGCGGAGCCGGCGGAAGATCTCCTGGTGACGAGCTCCTAGAGGTCCTTCCGCGCGAAGCCGGCCGCGGCTGCCGCGGCGACGAGCACCAGATAGGCGCAGGCCCAGATGCGCACTCCCGGCCCGCCCGTGTTCGCGCCGCCGAACGGCCCGAGCTGGAGGAGGAAGCCCGTCAGGCCGGTCGTGTTCGCGGTGATCTCCCGCAACGCGTCCTGGTAGAGGGCCTCGAAGGGCACGATCCAGGACGCGATCTTGGCGGCGCGCTCGAGCGTGTGGGACGAGAGGGCGTGCCCGATAGTCCCGAGCAGGCCGGCAACCAGGCCTGCGCCGAAGACCATGAAGATCGCGATCCCGTTTGCGGTCGCGGTGAGGAACACGGACCCGAGCAGGGACAGCGCGGCGACGAGTGCGACCCCGCCGGCGAGCTCGATCGCAGGCACGACGACGTGGTCGGGCCACCAGTGCCCGGTCAGGCCGGTGATCAGCATCGTCGCGACGTAGACGGCGACGACGTACGGCGTGCAGACGGCGATCGCCCCGAGCCAGCGCGCCAGCAGCAGCGTCGAGCGCCCGACCGGCCGCACGATCAGCGGCTGGAGCAGCCCTCGCTCGGCGTCGCCGCGCACGGTGCTCAGCGTGAGGAAGACCGCGAGCACGACGCCGAGAAACAGCGTCGCGAACATCGCCAGCCCGAACATGAACGCGCCCGCGAAGCTGCGCGCGTCGATGCCCACGGGCGGCTGGATGTTCTCGACGTCGCGGAAGGCGTAGTGGTTGCCGAGCCAGTAGAGGAAGAGGAAGCCGGCCGTGAGCAGCAGCACGACCGCGAAGACCTTCCGCCGCAGCGCCTCGCGCAGGCTG
>JBKPFI010000375.1:0-4446 GCA_046728775.1 Actinomycetota bacterium
ACGAGGCCGACCGGGGACCTCGGCTTGCAGCTCTGCCGGAGAACCGACCACGTCGAAACCAGGTCGCCCCCGTATGTCAGTGCCGTAATTGTAGCCGCCGGGCCTGGAGCTCCCCCTGCGCCGCTACCTCGGCGGCGCGCAGCTCGAAGACGAACGTCGAGCCCTTGCCCGAGTTCGACTCGACCCAGATCCGGCCGCCCATCCGGCCGATCAGCTCCTTGCAGATGTAGAGGCCGAGGCCGGTCCCGCCCACGCCGCGCGTCATCTGCGGATCGGCCCGGTAGAACTTCTCGAAGATCCGTTCCTGCTCCTCGGGGGCGACGCCCAGGCCCTCGTCCCTGACGTGGAAGCGGATGAACTCTTCGCGCGCCTTCGCGCCGACCTCGACCTCGCCGCCGTCGGGCGAGTACTTGATCGCGTTCTCGACGAGGTTGACGAGCACCTGCCGCACCTTGTCCAGGTCTGCCGACACACGCGGCAGGCCTTCGGGCGCATCGACCTTCAGCTTCACCGGCGGCGGTGCGTAGGTCCGCGTCGCCTCGACCACGCGCTCGACGAGGTCGCGCGGGTCGAACGGCTCGAACTCGATGTCGAGCCGGCCGGCGTCGAGCTGGTTGGCGAGCAGGATCTCGTTCACGATCCGCCCGAGACGCTCCGACTCGTCCGCGATCAGCGAGACGAAGCGCTCGCGGCCGACCTCGTCGAGGGCGAAGTCGTGCCGCAGCAGCGTCTGCGCCGCGCCGTAGACCGCTGCCAGCGGCGTGCGGAGCTCGTGGGACGCCGTGGCGATGAAGTCGGCCTTGATCTCCTCGAGCTGGCGTGCGTCGGTCATGTCGCGGAAGGCGTAGACCGTGCCGCCGAAGAAGCGAACGCCTGAAATCGAGATCCAGCGCTCGCCCTTCGAGGTCTCGATCGGGATCAGCACCTCGTCGTGGCCCGGGTCAGGAGTCGCCGAGACGGGCACCGAGTCGACCGCGCCCTTCCAACCGGGGATCGCCTCGGTGGCCGGATGCCCGACAACGTCCTCCGCGTCGATGAAGGTGATCGCCTCCGCGGCGGGGTTCCACAGCCGCACGACGCCGTTACGGTCGAGCAGAAGGACGCCGTCCGCGACGTGCTCGAG
This sequence comes from Actinomycetota bacterium, assembly GCA_046728775.1. Classification (GTDB taxonomy): domain Bacteria; phylum Actinomycetota; class Thermoleophilia; order Gaiellales; family Gaiellaceae; genus AC-32. The sequence continues at coordinate 1,124 of JBKPFI010000375.1, forward strand.
CACCCGCGCCGCATCGGCCCGTTCCTCCACCTCGCGGTAGAGGCGCGCCCGGTCGAGCGCGAGTGCGATCCGGGCTGCAAGGTCCTCTGCGAGCGCGAGATCGTTTGCGCTGTACACCGGCCCGCGCTCTGTGCGCGCCATCGTGAGCGCTCCCAGCGATTGCTTGCGCGCCCAGAGCGGTACCGAGATCACCGAGCGAGCCTCGAGCGCGCCGAGGAACTTCACGCGCTCGCCCCTCGAGCCTTCACCGAGCTTCGGCAGGATGCGCGCGCGACCGCTCTCGACCACCGCGCGGACGCCGTCCTCGGGCTCGCTCTTGGGCCCGCGGCCGCCAGGCTTGGCCATTTCGGCGCGCGCGGCCGCGACCCGGCGCAGCTCGTTCCCGTCGTCCACGACGTCGATCACGCACCAGTCGGCGAAGTCGGCCACTACGAGCTCGGCGAGCCTCGTCAGCGCCCCGTCGCGATCGAGGGTTCCGGCGAGCTCGTCACCGGCGCGCCGTACGAAGTCGAGCCGCGACTGGCGCTCGGCGCTCTCGGAGGCCGCTGCCCGCTCGGCGGCCTCAAGCAACTCGCGCCGGTCCTCGGCGCGCTTCAGCTCGCCGATGTCGCGCAGAAAGGTCTGGGAGTAGAGCGGCTCGCCCTTCGGGTCCCGCACCATCGCCGACTCCTCACGGACCCAGACCAGCCGGCCGTCGCGCGCAAACAGGCGGTAGTCGAGTGAGACGGGGGTGCCGTTCACCGTCTGCTCGACCGCCGGCAGGGCTCGATCGCGGTCTTCGGGGTGCAGAAGCTTCGAATACAGCTCGGGCTGCTCGCTCCACTCCGACGGCGAGTAACCGGTCAGGTCGGCGATCCCGGGGCTGACGTAGAGCGTGCTGCCACGGTCGCCCGGGGCCGTGAGCCAGGTGACCAGCGGGAGGCCGTCAAGGAGCGCGCGGTGCCTCGCCTCGGCGGTCTCGAGCTCTTCGCGGCGCTCTTGCTCGCGACGGTGGATGCGCCGCACGAGCCAGACGATCAGCGCCGCGGCTACGACCCAGATCGCCGCCGCGGCCGCGATCCGCGCCGACCGCTGCGCGAGCAGCACGAACAGCGCGCCGGCCGCGCCGACGAGGACGAGAGCGAGGGCGGAGACAAGCGCGGTTCTGGAGCGGAGCGTCTGCAACGACAACACGTGGGCGCTCCAAGAGCGTAACTGCGGGACCGGCTGGGGACAAGGCCGCACCACCGACGCCGTATCGTTGCCGCGTGCTCGAGATCACCGCGTGCAGGGACGAGGCGGACGAGCAGGTCTCGCTCGACGTGTGGAACGAGGTCTGGCCGCACGAGCGGGTCGGGCTTCCGGAGGTCCACTCCTACAAGGCCGGCCTGCGCGAACATCTCGACCTGATCGCGCGCCTTGACGGCACGCTCGCCGGCTCCGCGGTTGCAGGCATCGAGCCGCAGCGGCCCGACCTGGTCACGGCGCTGATCACCGTGCTGCGAGAGCAGCGCCGACGGGGCACCGGGACGGCGCTGTACGGGGCGGTTTCCGTCTGGGCGCGCGAGCGTGGGCTCGACGTCCTCGAGACGGTAGTGGCCGACGACGATCCCGAGAGCCACGGGTTCGCGCACCACCGTCGCTTCGTCGAGGACCGCCTCGAGAAGGGCGTCGCCTTGCGTCTCGATGAAATCGAGCCGCCGGAGGTCGAGCCGCCGGGGGGAGTCGAGATCGTCACCTGGGCCGAGCGGCCGGAAGTCGTGCGCGGGATCTACGAGGTCGCCCTCGAGGCGTATCCCGACGTCCCCGGCTGGGAGGACGAGCTTGTCGAGCCGTTCGAAGACTGGCTCGCTCACGACATGCAGGGCTCGGGCGACCGGCCGGAGGCGACGTTCCTCGCTCTCGCCGGCAACGAGGTTGTCGGGTACGCGAAGTTCTCGCTCACCGACGCCACGCCGACGACGGCGCACCACGACCTGACCGGCGTGAAGCGCGCGTGGCGAGGGCGAGGCATTGCACGGGCGCTGAAGGCGAGGCAGATCGCCTGGGCGAAGGAGGACGGGTACGAGGAGCTGCGGACGCGCAACGACGAGCGCAACGCGCCGATTCGCCGGCTGAACGAGGAGTTCGGGTACCGGCCGACGATCGGCCGGATCTACCTGAAGGGACCCCTCGCTAGCGCCGGCTCTTGAGCTCGCGCTCGAGGCGGCGCTTCGTCTCGCGCTCGGCGATGTCGCGGCGCTTGTCGCGGCCCTCCTTCCCGCGCGCGAGCGCGAGCTCGACCTTCGCGCGGCCGTCCTTGAAGTAGAGCCGCGTGGGCACGAGCGTCAGCCCGCGCTCGGCGACCTTCGAGGCGAGCTGGTCGATCTGCCGCCGGTGCAGGAGGAGCTTGCGGTCGCGGTCGGGATCGTGCGGCTCGATCGACGCCTGCTCGTAGGGCGGGATGTGGAGGCCGACGAGCCAGAGCTCGCCCTCGCGCGTGTCCGCGTACGCGGGGCGGAGGGTCGCCTGGCCGCGGCGTAGCGACTTGACCTCGCTGCCGCTCAGCACGAGCCCGGCCTCGACGCGCTCGAGGAAGTGGTAGTCGTGCCGCGCGCGCCGGTTCTCGGCGATGAGCCTCTCTCCACTCACTCTGGCCATGCGCCCGATTGTAGGTCGGCACGCTCTTGGCACAGTCCCGTTTCCCACGCGTGCGCTTTTCTCGGTTAGGTTCGCTGCGGGTGGCGGGTGGACCACTCCCCACCCAGGGTGGGGAGCGCGCGCGCGCGTGAACCTAGTTACGCGCTCGCGGGGCCGAGCTCGACCTTGCCCTCGCTGCGGCGGATGTCCTGGACGCGGACCTCGATCGGGTCGCCGAGCCGGTACGTGCGGCCACCGCGGCGGCCCACGAGCGCCGTCGCGAGCTGGTTCAGCTCGAAGTAGTCGCCCGGCAGGCGCCGCGCCGGCACGTAGCCCTCGAAGACCTCGCCGAAGCGAACGAAGACCCCCGACGGGATCACGCCCGTGATCTCGCCCTCGAAGGTTGCGTCCCAACCGAGCTCGAAGAGCCGCCGCTCGAGGAGCCATGCGAGGCAGAGCTCGTCGGCGCGGTACTCGACCGCCGCGGCGTGCCGCTCGCGAGCCGATGCCTGCTCGCCTTCTTCCGCCAGGTCCTCCGGCAGCGGCTCGTCCGAGACGCCGAGCTCGCGCAGCAGCGCCCGGTGCACGACCAGGTCGGGATAACGTCGGATCGGCGAGGTGAAGTGGCAGTAGGCCGTGCTCGCGAGGCCCGAGTGGCCGAGGTTGCGCGGGTCGTAGCGGGCCTGCTTGAGCGACTGGAGCACGAGGGCGGAGAAGGCGTCGCG
>JBKPFI010000057.1:0-2481 GCA_046728775.1 Actinomycetota bacterium
GAAGCGAACGCTCGAGAAGCCGATCCCGATCTCGCCGACGATCGCCCTCGACCGCGAGCGCTGCATCCTCTGCTACCGGTGCACGCGGTTCTCCGAGAACGTCGCCGAGGACACGCAGCTGGTCGCCCGGAACCGCGGCGCGCAGTCGATCATCGCCACCTTCGAGGACCGGCCGTACCGCGCCCCGTTTTCCGGCAACGTGATCGAGCTTTGCCCGGTCGGCGCGCTGACCTCGACGCAGTACCGCTTCGAGGGGCGCCCGTGGGAGATCCAGAACGTGCCGACCGTCTGCGGCCTCTGCCCGGTCGGTTGCAACATCTCCGCGACCACGCGCGAGGGCAAGGCCAAGCGCATCCTCTCGCGCAACCATCCCGAGGTCGACGAGGGCTGGCTCTGTGACAAGGGCCGCTTCGGCTTCACGCACCTCTACGCCCGCGACCGGATCGTCGACCCGCTACGCCGTGTGCGCCGGCGGGGACTCGAAGAGCTCTCCTGGGACGACGCGCTCGACGAGGCCGAGCGGCTGCTGCGCGAGGCCCAAGGGCGGATCGTCACCGCGCTCTCGGGCTCGGAGACCGTCGAGCAGGCGTACGCCCTCGGCAAGCTCCTGCGCGAAGGGCTCGGGGCGCACACCGCGGTGCTGCCCGAGGAGACGAGCCCGGCGCTCGACGCCTTCCGGTTGCCGCTGTCCGCGATCCGCGACGCGGAGCTGATCGTCGTCCTCGGGGACGAGCCCGTCTCCGAGCGGGCACCGATCGTCGAGCTGTGGCTGAAGGCGGCACGCCGCGCGGGCGCGGAGATCGTGCACGCGGGCGACGCGCTCGAGGCCTGCCGGCGGCTCGCCGACAAGCGCTATGCGCTCGGCAAGCGCCTGCGGGAGAGCGAACGCGCGATCGTGATCTGGTCGAGCGAGGAGGGCGCCGGCGGCGCTCACCTCGCGGCCCTCGCCCGCGAGCTCGGCTTCGCGAACAAGCCCGCTTCCGGCGCGTTCCACCTGCCGCGGACGCCGAACGGGCGAGGAGTCGGAGACGCCTGGGCGGCCGCCGCCGACGATGAAGGCGAGACGCCGGAGCAGATCGGCCTGCTCGTCGTCTCCGGAGACGAGGCCGCAGCCGACCCGAGCGTGCGTGCGCTGGCGGAGCACTCGGAGCGCGTCCTCGTCACGTCGATGTTCCAGGGGCTCGCGGCAGGCTGGGCCGACCTCGTCCTTCCGGGAACGAGCTACCTCGAGCGCGACGGCACCTACGTCAACCTCGAGGGCCGTCTTCAGCGCCTGCGCCGCGCGGTGATTCCGCCCGCGCCGGACGAGCTCGCGTGGATCTCGAAGCTCGCCGAGCGATTCGGCGTCGAGGTCGCACCGTATCCCTCGGCGCTCTTCACGGAGCTCTCGGAGCGGATCTACGACGGGCTGCCCTTCGGCGAGGTCGGCGAGCAAGCGGCCCTCCGCACGCGCAGCAAGGCGCCAGCGCCGGCGCTCCCGAAGGAGCCGCCCGCACCCGAGGACGAAGGCCTGCGCCTCGTCCGCTACAAGGCGCTGTTCTCCGGCCCGGCGGTCGAGCGGGTGCCGGAGCTCCACTTCCAGCGGCCCGCGCCGGAGGTCGAGCTCTCGCCCGACGACGCCGGCGCGCGCGGGATCGCCGGCGGCGAAAGCGTCAGGGTCTCCCACAACGGCACCTCGATCGAGCTGCGTGCGCGCGTCAACCGCACGCTCAGGCCGGGGATCGTGCGCATCCCCGCCGAGCACGCAGGCGACCTGGGCGGAACGGTGGAGGTCGCCAAATGACTGATCCCTGGTGGATCTCGCTGATCAAGGCGTTCATCGTCATCAACCTCGTGATGCTCACGTTCGCCTACATGACCTGGGTCGAGCGCAAGGTGCTGGGGCGTATGCAGCTCCGCTACGGCCCCAACCGCGCGGGCCCCTTCGGGCTCCTGCAGCCGATCGCCGACCTGATCAAGCTGATCCGCAAGGAGAGCTTCTTCCCGGCCAGCGCCGTCGACATCCTCTACATCGGCGCGCCGGTGCTGTCGGCGTTCACGGCGCTGGCGGCCTTCAGCGTGATCCCCTTCGGCCCCGGCTGGCACATCTGGAAGTGGGACGTGAGCGGGGTGGTCGCGAACATCCCGATCTCGCTGCTCCTGATCTTCGCGCTCAGCTCGCTGGGAATCTACGGCTTCATCGTCGGCGGCTGGGCCTCGCACTCCAAGTACGCGCTGCTGGGCTCGATGCGGACCTGCGCGCAGATGGTCTCGTACGAGGTCTCGTTGACGTTCGCCGTGCTGGGCGTCGTCCTGATGGGCCAGTCGCTGTCACTCGTCGACATCGTCCACAAGCAGCACGAGACGATCTGGTTCGCGGCGCCGCAGGTCGTGGGCCTGCTGGTCTTCTTCATCGCCGGCGTGGCCGAGACGAACCGCCCGCCGTTCGACCTCCCCGAGGCCGACACCGAGCTCGTCGCCGGCTATCACACCGAGTACAGC
>JBKPFI010000034.1:0-7942 GCA_046728775.1 Actinomycetota bacterium
GCCTTGCGCTCGCGCGGGACCGGTCGCTTTCGGCTTCGGTCGCCCCAGCGGCGGGCTCGATGCTCGGAGCGCCTGCCTACGACGGGAGGTACGTGTTCCCAGTCGGCGGCGGACCGTCGCTCGTCTCGGTTTCGCACCACCATCACGACTACCCGGCCGCGGACATCGCCGCGCCGGCCGGCTCGCCTGTCTACGCGCTCGCGGACGCGACCGTCGTGCGCGCCTGGCAGTACCCGGACGCGCGCTGCGGGATCGGCATGACCATCACGACCGCCGACGGCCAGACGTGGACCTACTGCCACCTCTCCTACCTCGACCCGGCCGTGACTGCCGGGGCGCAGCTCGCGGCCGGGACCGAGGTCGGCTTGGTCGGAATGACCGGTCACGCGACCGGCCCGCACCTGCACCTCCAGCTCGACCCGACGACGTCGTATCCCCAGCTGCAGCCGTGGTTCCAGCGCTTCGCCAACACGGCCTTTCGCTGGCAGGACGAAGGCCCGGCCGAAGTGGTCAGCAACGAGGGTCCCGTCTTCGCGGTCGTCCCTCAGCAGCCCGAGGGAGCCGGCGAAGCAGTCGTACGCTTCACCCGCTGAGCGGGGCTCGTCGCCCGCTCCGAGCCGTCAGGCTGCGGAGATCGCGGCTACACTGGCTGGGCGCGTTGGGCTTGGCGCGGAAGCCGTCGAGGCTCGTACCCTTTTCGACTGTCACATTTAGCCTGAGTGCACGAGGGAAGCTCGCTTTGGGCTCCCCCTGACCGCAGGGAGAAGGAGGTAAGGGAGGTGCTTCTCTCTTGGCGAGCGGGACTGTGAAGTGGTTCAACGAGGAGAACGGCTACGGCTTCATCGACGCAGACGAAGGCGGGAAGGAGCTGTTCGTTCATCGCGGCAGCATCATCGGCGACTGGCGCACCAGGACGCTGACCGAGGGCGTGCGGGTCGGGTTCGAGCTCCGCAAAGGAGGCATGGGCCCAGAGGCGGTCAATGTCCTGCCGTTGGCGTCGAAAGGCTGCCCGTGACCGTTCTCGAGACACGTGCCGCCCCGAGTGAGTTCCGCTGCGCCGAATGCGGTTACGGAATCGTCGTGAGCGGCGCGCTTCCTGCCTGTCCCATGTGTCAGGCCACCAGCTGGAGCCGGCTTGCAGCCGGATCGAGAGGAGTAGGGATGAATCAAGATGCGAAGACGAAGGATGAGAGTGGCGCTCAGGAGCGTGCCCAGAGAGAGCTCACCACGAGCGTCGGCACTCCGCTTGTCCGGCAGGAGAAGGGTGGCAAGAGGCGTCTCTTCGGAGGCCGCCGAAAGACGCGGACCTCAGGGTCATGACAGGCAGTGCCGACGCGCCGCGTAGGCGCTCGGCACGCGTGGCCTGACCTCAGCGTCGCGAAACGTTCACGCAACGGACTGGCCAGTCGAACTCCGTTCGCCTCGCGCGCCGGTGCACGGTGTGGGCCGTTTCACCCGGTAGGGGGATGCCTCGCAGGTACGTGGTGCCGAAGGGATGTGCATGGCGGTCCGGCTTGCGGCCCTCTTGCCCCGCGCGGTCATTCTTGCCGTGGTCTGGATCCTCGGGACCGCGGCGTTCACCTTTGCCGCGGACTCGACGATCGTCGGGCCCTCACGCCCGAGCACGCCTTCGGCGGCGGCCAAGCCCGCTGACCTGGTCGTGCCCTCCGTCGCCGGCCAGGCCTACGTCTTCGCCAAGGGCATCCTCGAGGACGCGGGCTTCGCGTGGCGCGTCAGCGGCACGGTCCACGGCTACTCCTCGAACCGCGTGCTCACCCAGAGCCCGGCGGCCGGGACGCGGGTCGTCGACACCGGTGCCCCCACCGTCGTGCTGCGCCTCGTGCGCGGACCGTACGCCGAGCTCGGCCGGCCCGCCGATGCCTCCCCGTACGCGGGGACACCGATTCGGCTGGCGAACCTCGCCGTAGCAACCGCCCCGGCCGCTCCGGTGAGAAAGCCGGCCGCGAAGCCCGCGGCCAATCCGGCCGCGAGGTCCGCGGCCAAGCCGGCCGCGAAGCCGAAGCGAAAGCCGGCCAAGCCAATCCACAGGCCCAAGGCCCGGCCGCCCGCGTTTGCCGTGCCCGGCGCCCCGAAGGAGCCGCTCGACGAGATGACGCTCCCGGCGCGTGCCCTGCACCTCGAAGCGTGGCTCGCAAACCAGCCGAAGACGAGGGCGAACGTCCAGCACTGGCTCTACCAGCACGCCTGGATCGTCACCGGGGCCAAGTTCGGCTGGTGGCACGGCGAGCAGGCGCTCGAGACCCTGATCCGGGTCGACCAGCACCTGCAGCAGCGCTGGGGCATCGGCCGCAAGAGCGAGGCAGTCGCCAGGGCTGCGCTCGCCAAGGTTCGCAGCCGGGCGAAATGACCAGGGCACGCCTCCGGCGGCTGCGCTCGGAACGGGGCTACACCCTGATCGAGATGCTGACCGTGCTCGTGATCATGGCTGTCGTCATGAGCGGGCTGACCACGCTCTTCGTGCAGGCCTCGAACGCCGAGCAGGACATGAGCAACCGCTTCCAGGCACAGGTGACGGCGAGGCTCGCACTCGACACGCTACGCCGGGAGGTCCACTGCGCCAGCGTGGCCACTCCGCTCGGCTCGAGCTCGTCGGTGACGATCACCCTGCCGACCTGGAACAACCCGGACGGCACCTCGAGCCACTGCCGTACCGGCAACGGCTCGGTCACCTGGTGCACGCGTAGCGTCGCGACGAACAGGTACGCCCTCTACCGGGTGGTCGGCACGACCTGCACGGGCGGTGTCATGTGGGCCGACTACCTCGTTCCCACGGCCACGGCCGCGACCTGCGGCAGCCCGGCCGCCCTCTGCATCTTCAACTACTCGGCGCAGTCGCTCACGTCCCTCGGTAAGTTGCACGTCGACCTGCCGGTGAACGTGAACCCCTCGAAGAGCGTCAACCTCTACGAGCTCGCGGACGACATCGTGCTGCGCAACAGCAGCCGCTCGTAGCCCGCATCCCCGTTCGAGGGTCTAGCCCGGCCCCCGCATCGCCGATCCATGACGCATGCGAAGGTGTCTTCGCGTGCTGCTCGCAGAGGAGCGGGGCATGGCGCTCATCATGGCGCTCGGGATCCTGACGGTGCTCGCGATCGCGGGCACGACCGTGATGGCGTACTCGAGCTCCGGCGAGCGCGAGTCGGCGCAGACGCGCTCGCGGACGAGCGCCTTCTCCCTGGCCGAGGCCGGGATGAACAACTCGATGGCGGTGCTGAACCTGCCGACCAACAACGCGCTCGACCCCGAGACGCTGCCAAAGTGCACCACGAACGACAAGAAGTACAGCGATCCGGCCGCCTCGCGCACGTCCACCTCGACGTGGCGCCACGCGACGATCGACGGCGGCACCGTCGACTACTGCGGGACGCTCGTCCGTAAGTACGCGGTCTGGTATCTGACCTCGATCGGGAACGCGACCAACCCGAACAAGGCGAACACCACCGCCACGCGCACGCTCGAGGCGACAGTGACAGTGACGCCGACGATCACCCAGCCCCTCAACAACCCGGTCTGGAACTACCTCTACGCCGGCCACACCGGCAGCACCTGCGACCAGACCTTGAACAACAACATCAACGGCGCCTCGCGGATGTACGTCGCCGGCACCCTCTGCCTGAGTCCGAACGTCCAGCTCAACCAGTCGGTCGTGATCGTGCGCGGGACGCTCGACGTCTCGAACAATGCCGCGGTCGGCGCCGCCACCAACATGAGCACCCGCGTCGAGACGTATGTCGGCGGCAACTGCCGCTACAGCGTCGGCTCGTGGGGCGCCTGCGGCGGCAACCAGGACGCGCGGCACATCTACAGCAAGCTCTCCGACGGCGTGAACGTGGGCGTCAACCAGCCGGCGCCGGTGATCGCGCCGCCGGCAGCCGACTACGCGGCGTGGTACGAGAACGCGATTCCCGGGCCGTCCCAGGGCTGTACCACCTCCAGCGGCACCCCGCCGACCTTCGACACGAACTACCCGAACCGCGACAACAGCGTCTCGTCGGTCGTCGACTTGACGCCGTCGAGCTCGTACTACTGCCGCGTCGGCGCGGGCGCCAACACGGTGCTGACGGGGGCGATGACGGCCTCGCAGACGACGGTCAACGTCAGCTCCGCCACCGGCTTCCCCACGAGCTCGTTCGTGATCAGGGTCGACGACGAGTTCATGACCGTGACCGCCGGCTTCGGCACGACAACCTGGACGGTCACGCGCGGCAGCAACGGCAGTGCGGCCACTACACATCCGAACGGGCAAACGGTCGAGTGGAAGACCGCGACGAGCGGCGAGATCGCCTGGAACGCGACCACCAAGACGCTGACCGTCAGCGGGACGATGTACATCGACGGGAGCGCCAAGATCTCCAACGGCTCGTTGAACTCCTACAACGGTCAGGGAACCATTTACCTCACGGGCACGTTTCGGGCCACCGGCTCCATCTGCGCGTCGATCTCGGGGTCGAACTGCAACTTCGCCGGCTGGAACCCGGACTTCGACATGCTCATGATCGTCGCGGACGGAAACGGCGGCCAGGTCAACCCCGGCGACAGCATCCAGATCGACAACAACTACTCGTACCAGGGCGGCCTCTACGCGACGAACGCCGTGGAGTTCGGCAACAACGTCAACGTGGACGGCCCGATCGTGGGCAGCCAGATCCTGCTCTCGAACAACCTCACGACCAATGCGTTTCCGACCATCTCGATCGTTCCCGTCGGGATGCCGTCCAACGAAGAGGTCTACGCCCAGCCGAATCCGCCGCAGGGCTTCACGGGCTAAGCCCGGCACCGCTCGCTGCCGATAGGACGCAGGTGGACGTCGCTCTCGGCCTGGTCGCCTTCTGGCCCGCGCTCGCGCTCGGCAGCTTCGTGAACGTCGTCGCGGCGCGCGTGCCGCTGCGGCGCTCGGTCGTGCGCCCCGGCTCCGCGTGCATGAGCTGCGGCGCCACGCTGGCCTGGTACGACAACGTGCCGGTCGTCTCGTGGCTGCTGCTGCGAGGCCGCTGCCGCTCCTGCGGCGCGCGCATTAGCCCGCTCTACCCGGCGGTCGAGCTTGCGACCGCGGGCCTCGTCGCCGGGTGCTTCGTCGCCTTCGGCCTGAGCGCGGAGGCGTTGGTCGCCGCCTTCTTCTGCGTCGTGCTCGTCGTCCTGAGCGCGATCGACCTTCGGCACCGGATTGTGCCGAACAGGATCGTGTTGCCGGCGGCTGCGCTTGTGCTCGTGGCGCAGACCGCGCTGGAGCCCAGCCCGGAGTGGGCGCTCGGCGCGCTCGGCGCCTCGGGCTTCCTCTTCGTCGCCGCGCTGGCTTACCCGGCCGGGATGGGCATGGGCGACGTGAAGCTCGCGCTGCTGCTCGGCGCGATGCTCGGCCGCGTCGTCGGCGTCGGCCTGATGGTCGGAATGATCGCCGCGCTCCTGCCGAGCATCGTGTTGCTAGTCCGGCACGGCTCGGCGGCGCGCAAGATGGGCATCCCGTTCGCGCCGTTCCTCGCGTTCGGCGCGATCGTCGCGCTGTTCGCCGGCGGGGCGTTGCTCGACGCCTATCTCGGCCGCTTCTAAGGCGCTCGCTTGCGACGCCGACCATAAAAGGGCGGGCCGGCTTTGCCGGTGCGCCCGTCTAAGCCTCACCTTCTCGGCCGCTTCTGCCGATACCTCGTTCGAGGGATCCCATGGACCTGAAACGGCCAGGCAAGCTCAGGATCTCCGGCCGAGCCGGAGCAGACGACGTCACCACCGGTGGCGAGGGCGGCCTCCGCCCCTTCCCGGTCAACGCCGTCGCGGAGCTGGTCGCGGACCTCGTCGAGGCGACCGGGCTCGTTTCGCCTGACCGGCTCGCCTCGGTGCGCGGTCGCGTCAAACAGGGCGGCTCGTTCGCGCAGGCGGTGCTCGACGAGGGCGTCGCCACTTCCGAGGGAATCGCGCGGACTCTCGCCAGCCGTTTCCAGTTGCCCTTCATCGACCTGCCGCTGGCGGGTGTCGCGGAGGAGGCCGCCGGCGAGATTGCGATCCACGTGCTGGAGCGCGTGGTCGCCATTCCGTACGCGCTCGAGGGCAACGCGCTCAAGGTCGCGATCGCCGACCCCGGCAACGTCCACGCGATCGACGAGCTGAGACTTGCGACGCGCTACCAGCTCGAGCTCGGCGTCGCCTCCCGCGAGGACATCGAGAACGAGATCCGCCGCCTCATGCGTGCCTCCGAGGCGTTCGGCGCGCGGGCCGCGCTCGACGACGAGGTCGGACTCATGGCGGGCGTCGAGCAGGAGGAGCAGACCGACGACCTCGAGGTCGACGACGGCATCTCCGACGTCCCACTCGTCCGGCTGGTCAACTCGATCATCTTCCAGGCGGCCGAGGACGGGGCGAGCGACATCCACTTCGAGCCGCAGGAGGACGCGCTCGCGGTGCGGCTGCGCATCGACGGCGTGCTGCACGAGGTGCAGCGGATCCCGCGGCGGATGATGCCCGGCGTCACTACGCGCCTGAAGGTGCTGGCCAAGCTCGACAACGCCGCGCGCCGCAAGCCCCAGGACGGCCGCATCTCCCTGAATGCGGCCGCGGCCGGCCGGATGCTTGACATCCGCGTCGCGACGCTGCCGACGGTCGAGGGCGAGGCGGTCGTGATGCGTCTCCTCGACAAGTCGAAGAAGGCCCCGACGCTGACCGAGCTCGGCCTCTCCGACCAGATGCGCGTGAAGATGGAGGGCCTGATCCGCCGCCCGACGGGCGCGATCCTCGTCACGGGGCCGACGGGCTCGGGGAAGTCGACGACGCTCTACGCCGCGCTCACCGAGATCAACCGGCCGGAGATCAACATCATCACGGTCGAGGACCCGGTCGAGTTCCGCCTCGCAGGCGTCAACCAGGTCCAGATCAACGCGCGCGCCGGCCTCACGTTCGCGGCCGCGCTGCGCTCGATTCTCCGCTCGGACCCCGACGTGGTGATGGTCGGCGAGATCCGCGACGGCGAGACGGCGAAGATCTCGATCGAGGCCGCGCTGACCGGCCACCTCGTGCTCTCCACGCTGCACACGAACGACGCGCCCGGGGCGCTCACGCGGCTGAACGAGATGGGCGTCGAGCCGTTCCTGACGGGCTCCGCCGTCTCGGCCGTGCTCGCGCAGCGCCTCGCGCGCAAGCTCTGCACGCACTGCTGCGAGATGTTCACGCCGTCGACCGACGAGATGATCAAGGCCCGCGTCTCGCCCGAGGTCGCGGCGGCCTCCGACGGCGTCGTCTTCTACCGCAAGAAGGGCTGCCCCCGTTGCGGTCAGACCGGCTACAAGGGCCGGATCGGGATCTATCAGCTGCTCGTGATGAGCGAGACGCTGGAGGCGCTGGCGGCGTCGAAGGCGAGCCGCGAGGAGCTCGAGCGGGCAGCGATCGAGGAGGGCATGCGAACACTCTGGGACGACGGCCTCTCGAAGGTCGCCTCGGGCCTCACCTCGCTGGAAGAGCTCGCCCGCGTCACCATCTGAGCGTCAGCCCTGGGCCCGCGCCCGAGAGCGGCGCGCCCGGCCGAAATGCCAAGTAACAGACTGTTACTAGCGGCTCGGAAACACGCTAAGGCAAGCAGGTCCGCGGGCCGGAGCTTCAAGTAACAGACTGTTACTAGGTGTATCGCGCCGGGCCTACGCGGCCTGGACGTCGCAGCCGAGGTACATCAGCGCCTCGACCGCTTCGGTCACGAACGCCGTCGCCTCGCGGCTGTCGGCGAAGGTGTATGGGCCGGGGCGGCTCGGCAGTGCGCTGCCCGGCTGGAAGACCTCCGCCTCCACGACGCAGGAGCTCCCCTGGTCGATCGCGCGGATCACGGCGACCGAGCGGCCGTCCTTGCGCGCGTGTCGGACGAAGAGCTCGCGCACCGCCACCGGCCCGGTTTCCCCGGCTGCGCGCACAGCGTCGACGGCGCCCCCTTCGCCGCCGCCAGGGCGAC
>JBKPFI010000176.1:0-1089 GCA_046728775.1 Actinomycetota bacterium
GCCCGGTGATCCTGTTCGCGGTCGTGATCGGCGTGATCGAGGGCCTGCAGTACTTCACGCAGGCGTACGTCGCCGCGAACGTCGCCGGCGGCTCGGCCTCGTACTCGGCCGAGGCCGCGAACGCGCTCGGCTACCCGGAGGACTCGACGCTCTTCTACCCGGTGCTGCTCTACCAGCAGGGGTTCCGCTACTTCAACATGGGCTACGCCTCGGCGATGGCGATGCTGCTGCTCGCGGTCGCCTTCGCGGTGACGTTCATCATCGTCCGCAACTCCCGCCGGTTCGTCCACTACCAGGCGCCGGGCCGATGAGACGTCGCTTGCGATGTCGCCTTCAGGCCGAGCCGGCTTGCCGGCTCGGCCGTCTGCGCCGCTGGCCGGTCGCGCCTGGGTTGAAGGTTGCGCTATGAGCACCGAGGCCGCCCAGGCCCCCGCAGCGTTCGTCCGCCGCCGGCCGCCGGTCGCCGTCCGCCGCCGCCGCTTCCTGATGGCGGTCGCGAACCACAGCCTCCTGATCGCGGCGGCAGTGATCTTCCTGCTGCCGTTCGTCTTCATCGTGCTGACGTCGCTGATGACGAACCACCAGGCGCTCTCGGCGCGGCTCTGGCCCGAGCCGTTCGCCTGGCACAACTACGTGGACGTCTTCTCGAAGGCGCCGCTCTGGCGCTACGCGCTGAACACACTGCTCTACGGCGGGCTCGCCACGCTGGGACTGCTCGTCTCGAGCATTCCCGTCGCCTACGCGCTCGCGCGCATGCGCTGGCGCGGGGCCAACGCGGCCTTCCTGGTCACGCTCGTGGCGATGATGCTCCCGCCCCAGGTGACGATCGTGCCGGTCTACGTCCTGTGGGCAAAGCTCCACCTGGTCGGGTCGCTCTGGCCGCTGATCTTCCCGAACTTCCTCGGCGACGCCTTCTCGATCTTCCTCCTGCGCCAGTTCTTCCTGACGATCCCGGAGGAGTACCTCGACGCCGCGCGCGTCGATGGCTGCGGCGAGTTCCGCATCCTCACGACGGTGGTGGTGCGGCTCGCGAAGCCGGCGATCGCGGCCGTGGCGCTGTTCTCGTTCCTGTTCTGCTTCAACGACTTC
>JBKPFI010000434.1:0-6206 GCA_046728775.1 Actinomycetota bacterium
TTCGACGCCTGGGTCGTCTCGCTGATCGCGCGGTGGGCGCGCGGGCCGGCCGCAGTCGCGGCCGGGCCACGTCGTTCAGCTCCGGCTAGTGGTCGCACCCCCCTTCCGGCCGGCAGTCGTTGCAGTCGTTCTTGCACGGGCTGCACCGGTCGCGGCGGGGATTCCCGCAGCAGTGGCCGCGCTTCTTCGACCCGTACTGTTTCTGCTCTGCGCTCTGGTCGAGCGTGTTCGACTGCGACGAGCGGTTGTCGTTGACCGCGACCGCCTTCGACGACGCGTCGCTCGACTGGTCAACCGGGCCGAAGTTCAGCACGGCGACGTTCGGCGAGGCGTTGACCGCGATCGACCTCGCCTCCGCGTTCTGGGAGATCGAGTTCGACGCGTTCTGGGTCTGATCGACGGACTGCGACTGTGGAGCCTGCTTCTCGCTCGTGCTCGTGCAGCAGTGGCTCTTGTTGTCGTCCGCCAGGGCGCCGGACTGCGACTGGCCGGCGCTGTTGCTCAGGTCGTTGCTCTGCTCTGACTCGTTCTTGTTCGCTGCGACCGCGCTCGCTGACGCGTCGCTCGACTGGTCGACCGAGCCCTTGTTGGCGATCGCTACGTTCGGCGAGACGTTCTCGGCCGCCGATTGCGCGGTCGCCGTCTGGTCGATCGAGTTTGTCGCGTTCTGCGACTGGTCGATCGACTGGGCCTGGTCTGCCGGGAGCCCGAGGCCGGCCTGGGACCGCAGGAAGCCGACTACCCGGGGCGGTCCGCGGGTTTCAGCGTCACCGGCGAGAGCCCGAGAGCCAGGGCGGGCCGGAGCCAACGGCCCGCGTTCGGGGCGGCCAGGACGAAAGCAAGAAGGAACGCGATGAGGACCGCGACGCCGCCGCCGCCGCCCGCGACCGCGCTGAAGGCCGGCCCGTTCGTCGGACCGGCTGCGGTGCCGGCGCGTCGCGCTTCGGCACGGCGGGTGCTTGCGCCGCGCGCGTCGCGGCGTGCGGTGCCGCGCTCGAGAGAAGAGCCGACACGAAGCTCGAAACCGCTGAGTGATCCTGCCTCGGGCTCGGCAGCGGCAGCGCGTGCTTGCGCGCGGCCGGCCGCACCTTCGGCTTGCGCGGAACCGCTGCTTCGCGTCGAGCGGCCGGGAGTCCGGCGGAAGCCTTGGTCGCAACCGTTCGGGCCGCGCCCGTCGCCGGAGCAACGGGTGGTGTCTGCTTCGGAGACGAGGCCGCCACGGGCGGCGCTGCCTTCGTCGCCGTGGAGGCTGCGTGCTCGACCGTGGTTTGCACGGTCTGCGTGACTGGAGCCGTTGCCTTCGAGACGGCCGCGGCACCGGACTGGACGGTCTGCTCGACGGGAGCGGCCGCGGGCGCCGACGCGGTGCTGCCCACCGCGCTCGTGACCTGCGTGGCCGTGCTCTCGACCGGCGCCGGAGCCTCAGGTGCGCTCGCGACCGCAGAGGGAGCGGCGTCGCCGCCTGCACGGTGCTCGAAACCGTCGAGGTCACCGGGGCGACCGTGGTCGGGGCAAGCGTGCTCCGGGCAGAGGGAAGGGGTAACGCATCGGCACGAGACGTCTCGACGTGAGCGCCGAACGCGCCGATGACCGCCGCAATCAACAGCGCGCGAAGCCGACGAGAGACGAGGTTGGTCGCAGAATCCACCTGACAGCACGGATGCGGGGTGGCGAAAGGTCTGATGCCACCGGCGCTCGAAAACGCGCTCTAAGCGAGAAAATCGTGGCTCAGCGGCCCACGAAGCGGGGCTCGCGCTTCTCCGCGAAGGCGGTCATGCCTTCCCTCGCATCCTCAGTGCCGAAGAGGCCGCCGAACATGTCGGACTCGCGTTCGAGGTTCGCCGCGTGGTCGCCTTGGAGGGCCAGGTTGCACGCCTGCTTCGCCGCGGCGAGCGCGATCGGGCTCTTGGACGCGAGCAGCTCGGCAACCTCGCGCGCCTTCTCCAGCACCGGATCGTGCACGCCGTTCACGAGGCCGAGCCGCAGCGCCTCGTCCGCGTCGACGAGCCGCCCCGTCAGGATCAGTTCCTTGGCGACGCCGAGCCCGCACGCGCGCGCGAGCCGTTGTGTCCCTCCCCAGCCCGGGATGATCCCGAGGTTGATCTCGGGCTGGCCGAGCCTGGCGGACGAGGCCGCATAGCGCAGGTCGCACGCGAGCGCGAGCTCGCAGCCGCCGCCGAGGGCGAAGCCGTTGATGGCGGCGATGGTCGGCTTCGGCATCGTCTCGAGCAGGCGGCCGCACGCGTGGCCGAGCGCACCCCAGTCCTCGGCCTCCGCGATCTCCAGCCCGCTCATGTACTTGATGTCCGCGCCGGCGACGAACGCCTTGTCGCCCGAGCCGGTGAGCACGACCACGCGCGTCTCGGCGTCGTCCGCGAGCCCCTGCAGGCTGTCGCGGAGCTCCTCCAGCGTCGGCCGGTCGAGCGCGTTCATCGCGTCGGGCCGGTCGACGGTGACCGTGGCGACCGCGCAGTCGCGGTCGACGCGAATGCTCAGGCCGGCACCTCCACGTGCCCGCTCAGGCCGGAACCTTCCCGCGCAGGAACTCGACGATCTCGCTCGTCGGCGCCCCGGGCGTGAACACGGCCGCGACACCCTGGCGCTGCAGCTCCTCCGCGTCTTCGTTCGGGATCGTCCCGCCGAGGACGACGAGCACGTCCTCGGCGCCGTTCTCGCGAAGCCCGTCCAGGATCCTCGGCACGAGCGTCATGTGCGCCCCGGAGAGGATCGAAATGCCGACCGCATCTGCGTCCTCCTGGATCGCCGTCTCGACGATCTGCTCCGGGGTCTGGTGCAGGCCGGTGTAGATGACCTCCATGCCGGCATCGCGGAGGGCGCGTGCAATGATCTTCGCCCCCCGGTCGTGACCGTCAAGGCCGGGCTTTGCAATGACGACACGAATCTTGCGCGCCACGTCGATGAGTATATGAGCGTCACGAATCCTCCATCCGTTCCCGCGAACGCTCATCTGCCGGAGACCTGCCGATGAGCGTGAAACTGACCGTCGTCGGCTGCTCTCCGGCCTGGCCCAACCCGGGCGGAGCGCAGTCGGGCTACCTGCTGGAGGGCCCCGGCCGGCTGCTCCTCGACTGCGGCCCAGGGGTGCTCGCGAAGCTCCGCGAGCGCGAAAACTGGCCGCAGATTGACGCGATTGCGATCACGCACTGGCACCTCGACCACTGGGGCGACCTCGTGCCGTGGGTCTGGGGCGCAACGCTCGGCCCGGGTGAGGGGATCGAGCCCGCGGAGCTGTGGGTGCCGCCCGAAGGGCGCGAGATGCTCTGCGCGATCGGCGGACGGCTCGGCCAGCGCGAGATGTTCGAAGAAGCCTTCCGCCTCAAGGAATACGCCGAGAGCGAGCCGTTCAGCGCGGCCGGTTTCGAGGTGACGGCGCACCGCGTCCTGCATTACCAGCTCGTCGCATTCGGCTTCCGCGCGTCGGCGAACGGCATGGTCGTCGGCTACTCCGGCGACTCGGGGCCGAGCGAGAGCCTCACCGACATCGCGCGCGACGCCGACCTCTTCGTCTGCGAGGCGACCCTGCTACGGCCGAACCCCGAAGGCGGCACGCGCGGTCATCTGAGCGCCGAGGAGGCGATCGCGGCGTTCGAGGCGTCGGGCGCCAAGCGCCTCCTGCTCACGCACCGCCCGTTCGAGCGCCCGCTCGAAGACTCGCTCGAGCTCGCGCGCGACGGGCTGGAGATCGAGCTCTAGGTCAGAGCGCTACTGGTTCTGGCTACTGGTTCTGCGGAACCGGCGGCGTCCAGCGCGGCATCCAGTAGCTCACCAGCCAGCGCGCGTTCGCGCCCTTGCCGTCCGGGCGAAGACCGAGCATGAACGTGACCGGCCGAGTGCTGACGCCCGGCTTCCCGGCGAGCCCGACCTCGACCAGGATCTCCCGGTTGGTCGCGTAGTCGAGGTAGTACTCGACGTGCTGCGTGTCCACGCCCGGGTACGGGATGATCGGCAGGTCCTCGCCGGTCTTCCACTGCTTCAGCGTGTAGCCGGCGCGCATCGTCGGGCTGACGATGTTCCACGAGTTCTCGATGTGCTTACGGGCGACCGCGGTGGAGATGAAGGTGCGGATCGTGCCGCGGGTCGAGTCGTCGAGCTGCGAGAACGTCTTGATCGTCACGCCATCCGAGTTCCTCAGCGGATGGCTCTTCGCCGGCAGCGTGGGCTTGAAGCCCTTCTCCGGGTTCACGTTCGTGGGGTCGCTCTTTCCGCCCGCGAACACGACGATCACGGCCACGACGCCTGCGGCGAGAACGACCACGCCGAGCCACAGCGCATAGCGGCCGAGACGTGGTGAATTGAGAGCAGACTGAACCGAGTTCATCGGGGTCAAGAGGAGTAGACGATCAGGATAGCCGCATTGTTAGCGGCTGTCTCGGAAGGCAGGCCGTGCCGCGGTTGTCCCAGTCGCGGATCGGACGGCCCCGACGGCAAAGCCGCCGCGGCCTCTCTGGTCGGCGCCGCCGAGTCGGCGCCTTAGAAGACCGGCGTCTCGCGCCACGTGCCCCACGTCACCCGCAGCGCGTCGCACATCTCGCCCAGCGTGGCATAGGCGCGTGAGGCCTCGATCAGGAGCGGCATCAAATTGGCATCGTCGCGATTGGCGGCTTCCTTGAGCCGGGCCAGCGAGGCCTCCACCGCAGCGGAGTCGCGCCTGCCGCGGAGCGCCTGGACGCGCTCGATCTGCTTCTGCTCGAGCGCCGGATCGATTTGCAGGATGTCGATCGCGGCCTCGTCTTGGAGCTCGTAACGGTTCACGCCCACGACGATCCGCTGCTTCGCCTCGACCTCGGCCTGGTAGCGGAACGAGGCGTCTGCGATCTCGCGCTGGAAGAAGTTGTCCTCGATCGCTGCGATCACCCCGCCGAGCTTGTCGATCCGGTCGAAGTAGTCGTACGCCTCCGCCTCGAGGCGGCTGGTGAGGTCCTCGAGGTAGTACGAGCCGCCGAGCGGATCGATCGTGTTCACGACGCCCGTCTCGTGGGCGATCACCTGCTGCGTTCGCAGCGCGAGCCGGACCGCGTTCTCCGTCGGCAGGGCGAGCGCCTCGTCGAAGGAGTTCGTGTGCAGGGACTGCGTCCCGCCGAGCACCGCGGCGAGAGCCTCGATCGCGGTGCGGACGATGTTCACCTCCGGCTGCTGCGCGGTCAGCGAGACGCCGGCGGTCTGGGTGTGGAACCGCATCAGCCAGGAGCGCGGGTTCTTCGCGCCGTAGCGCTCACGCAGCTCCCGCGCCCAGATGCGGCGGGCGGCACGGTACTTCGCGATCTCCTCGAAGAAGTCGAGGTGCGCGTTGAAGAAGAAGCTCAGGCGCGGCGCGAACTCGTCGACGTCGAGGCCGCGCGCGACGGCGGCGTCGACGTACGCGAAGCCGTTCGCGAGCGTGAAGGCAAGCTCCTGGATCGCGTTCGAGCCGGCCTCGCGGATGTGGTAGCCGGAGATCGAGATCGGGTGCCAGCGCGGCAGCTCCCGCGCGCAGAACTCGACCATGTCGGTCACGAGCCGCATCGACGGCTCGGGCGGAAAGATCCACTCCTTCTGGGCGATGTACTCCTTGAGGATGTCCGTCTGGATCGTCCCGCGGAGCCCCTCGCGCGGGACGCCCTGCTGCTCGGCGACGCAGACGTAGAAGGCGAGCAGCATCGCGGCGGGCCCGTTGATGGTCATCGAGGTGGACACCTCGCCCAGCGGGATACCGTCGAACAGCGTCTCCGCGTCGGCGAGCGAGTCCACTGCCACGCCTTCGCGGCCGACCTCGCCGAGCGAGCGCGCGTGGTCGGAGTCGTAGCCCATCAGCGTCGGCATGTCGAACGCCGTCGAGAGCCCGGTCTGGCCGTGCTCCAGCAGGTAGCGGAAGCGCTCGTTCGTCTCCTCCGCCGTGCCGAAGCCGGCGAACTGTCGCATGGTCCACAGCCGGCCGCGGTACATCGACGGGTAGACCCCGCGCGTGAAGGGGTAGGCGCCGGGGTACCCGAGGTCGCGCTCGTAGTCGATCTCGACGCGGTCGGGCGTGTACAGCGGCTCGTTCTCGAGCCCCGAGATCGTGCTGAAGAGCTCGCCCTGGCGCTCGGGCGCAGCCTCGTAGAGCTTGCGGCGCCACTCGCCGCTCCCGCCGAGCTCGCGGCGGTCCTCGGTCGTCGCCATGCGGGGATTGTGCCCGTTCCGCGGATCCTCCGAGGCAAATCCCGCGA
>JBKPFI010000453.1:0-5041 GCA_046728775.1 Actinomycetota bacterium
GGCCGAGCTGCCGCCCGGCGTCGTCAACATCGTCACCGGCGACGGCCGCGCCGGCGCGGAGCTCGTCAAGCACCCCGACGTCGACAAGATCGCCTTCACGGGCTCGACCGAGGTCGGCAAGGCGATCCAGCGCGAGCTCGCAGGTACGGGCACGAAGCTGACGCTCGAGCTGGGCGGCAAGGCCGCGAACGTCGTCTTCGACGACGCCCCGCTCGACCAGGCCGTCGAGGGCATCGTCAACGGCATCTACTTCAACCAGGGCCACGTCTGCTGCGCCGGGTCGCGGCTGTTCGTGCAGGAGTCGATCTACGAGCAGGCGGTGGAGAAGCTCAAGCGGCGGCTGACGACGCTGCGTGTGGGCGACCCGCTCGACAAGAACACGGACGTCGGCGCGATCAACTCGCGCCAGCAGCTCGACAAGATCGAGGAGCTCGTCGAGAGCGGGAGAGAGGAGGGCGCCGCGATCTACCAGCCGCCCTGCCGACTGCCGGAGAGGGGCTACTGGTTCGTGCCGACGGTCTTCACCGACGTCGCGCAGAGCTACCGCGTCGCGCAGGAGGAGATCTTCGGCCCGGTGCTCTCGGTGCTGACCTTCCGGACACCGGACGAGGCTGTCGAGAAGGCGAACAACACGCCGTACGGCCTCTCGGCGGGCGTCTGGACGGAGAAGGGCTCGCGGATCCTCTCGATGGCCCAGCGCCTGCGGGCCGGCGTGATCTGGGCGAACACGTACAACCGCTTCGACCCCTCGTCGCCGTTCGGCGGCTACAAGGAGTCCGGCTTCGGCCGCGAGGGCGGCCTGCACGGGCTCGAGCCCTACCTGAGCTTCGAATGAGCCGGCTCCCGGTTCGCAAGACCTACAAGCTGTTCGTCGGCGGGGAGTTTCCGCGCTCGGAGTCCGGGCGCACATACGAGGCGGAAGGGCAGAACGTTGCGCGGGCCTCGCGCAAGGACGTGCGCGACGCGGTGCGCGCGGCCCGGGGCGCCTTCGCCAAGTGGGCCGGAATGACCGCGTACAACCGCGGCCAGGTGCTCTACCGCGTCGCGGAGATGATGGAGGCGCGCCGCTCGGAGTTCGCCGACCTCTGCTCCGGGCCGAAGGAGGTCGAGCGCTCGGTCGACCGATTCGTCTGGTACGCGGGGTTCGCCGACAAGCTGGCGCAGGTGCTCGGCTCCTCGAACCCGGTCGCGGGGCCGTATTTCAACTTCACGGTGCCCGAGCCAACCGGGGTCGTCGGCCTGCTCGCGCCAGAGGAGCCTGCGCTCTCAGGGCTGGTCTCGCGCCTGGCGCCGGCGATCGTCGGGGGCAACGCGGTCGTGGCGGTCGCCTCCGAGTCGCACCCGCTGGCTGCGATTGAGCTCGCCGAGGCGCTGGCGACCGCGGACGTGCCCGGCGGCGTGGTCAACGTCCTCACCGGACTGCGCGAAGAGCTTGCGCCGGTGCTGGCGGGCCACATGGACGTGAATGCGTTGGACGTCTCGGGGATGGACGGCGAGGTCGCCGAGCTCGAGCGGCTGGCCGCCGAGAACGTGAAGCGCGTCGTCCGCGGCGCGACCGACGACCAGAGCGCCTGGGAGATCTCTCGCTTTCTCGAGCTGAAGACCGTCTGGCACCCGATCGGCGTCTGAGCCCGAGCCGCCGCGTGCTTCTACGGCCCCCGCCTAAGGCGCACCCAACCTCCTCCCCGAGGCGAGCGTATCGGCGAAATGCGCGCGCGTGTGTCACGCCTTTGCGCCAGAATTGCGACAGGTGACCGGGGCGCGCCGCTTCAGTCAGGCCATCTCCGAGGGCGACGGCATCTCGATCGTCGTCCCCGTCGACGATCCCGGCCGCGCTCGCGCCGCCGAGGACGAGGGCGCCGAGGCGCTCGCGCTCCACGCGGTCGTCGAGGCGCTGCGCGAGGCGACCAGCCTGCCGCTGCTGTGGCGCCCGCACGGGCCGCCGAGCGACGCTCACGCCGCGGAGGCCGACGCGTGCGTCCTCGCCTTTGCCGAGGTCGACGACGAGGACGGCCGCCTCGAGCGGCTGTACCGCGAGGCGCTCGACCTCGGGCTCGAGTGCGCCGTGGAGGTACGGGACGAAGACGAGCTCGAGGCCGCCCTCGAGCGGCTCGACCCGGAGATCTTCCTGCTGTCAGGTGCGGGCGGCAACGAGGGGCCGCTCGAGCGCGTGCTCGACCTGCTCCAGGACGTACCGGCAGGCAAGCTCGCGATCGCCGAGCTCGCGGTCAGCGGCCGAGACGAGGTCGCCGAGCTCGAGCGCGCGGGAATGGACGCCGTGATCGTGCCCGCCGGGAACGTTGCCGAGCTCGTCGGTAGAAGCGCCCCCGAAGTCTGAGGCCCCTGCCCGGCCGGAGCGCGGCCGGGCGGAGGCGCTCTGGGGCGGGCCGAAGGTCGCCTTTGCGGCGATCCTCGCCGGAGCGGCGGCGCTGCGGCTCGTCGGGGTCGCGTACGCGCACCCGTTCGCGCTCTTCAGCCCCGACGAGCAGAGCATCGTCCCGCGCGCGTGGCACATGGTCCACGGCGGCGGGCTCGACCCTCACTGGTTCGACTACCCCACGCTGCTGATGTACCTGCTCGCGCCCTTCCAGGCGTGGGAGGGCGCGCCGTCGTACCTGTCGGCTCGGCTCGTCGTCATCGCGCTCGCCCTCGGCTCCGTCGCCGCAGCTTGGTGGCTCGGCAGCCGCGCGTACCGCGGACCGGCGGGGGCGATCGCCGCCGCGACGGTGGCGGTGGAGACGACCCACGTCACCTACTCCCGCATGGCGGTCACGGACGTACCGCTGACGCTCGGGGTCGGCGTCTGCCTCGCGCTCCTCGTGACCGGGCGGATCGAGCTCGCGGGCCTCGCGGCCGGCCTCGCGACGAGCTTCAAGTACCCCGGCATCTTCCTGCTCGTTCCGCTCGTCGTCGCGGGCTACCGCCGGCCGCGGCGGCTCGCGATCGGTCTGGCCGCCGCGGCCGTCGCGTTCTGCGCCACGAGCCCCTTCTTCCTCGCGCACTTCGGCAGCGCGCTCGGCGACGCCTACCGCGTCCAGAACCTCGCGCGTCAGGGCTGGCTCGGCTTCGAGCACGACCACGTCGCGCCGATCGCATTCGGAGACCGGCTCTGGGAGGGGCTGGGCCCGGCGCTGATCGTCTGCGTGCTGGGCTTGGGCGTCGCGCTCGCACGCCGCACCCGCAACGACCTGATCATCGCCTCGTTCGTGGTCGTCTACTTCCTCGACCTCTGCACCCTCGGCGCGCACTTCGACCGCTACGTCCTCCCGCTCGTGCCGCCGCTGGGAGCGCTGGCGGGCCGCCTGCGCTCGCTGGCGCCGGTCACCCTGTTGCTGCTCGTGGTGCCGCTGGCCTGGTCGATCCGCGACGACCGGAAGCTGACCAAGACGGATACGCGCGTCGTCGCCCGCAGCTGGGTCGAGCGGCACGTCAAGCCCGACACGAGGCTCGCCGTCGATCCCTCGCTGCCGCCGTTCACCGGCTTCCGCATCGTCAAGCTCGACCTCCCGCTGCCGCAGGAGGACCACCCGGATCCCGACCGCGATCTCCGTCGAATGCGCCTCCAGGACGTTCGCTACGTCGTGGTCACCGGGGTCATCGCCGACCGCGTCCTGGCCGCGCGCGAGGAGTACCCGTTCGAGTCTCGCTTCTACGAGCGCGTGAGACGCCTGCAGCGCGTCTTCTACGTGGGCGAGAACCAGGACGGCCGCAACGGGCCCTGGGTCGCGGTCTACCGGCTACAGGCGACCTAGCCGAAGAACGCGCGGGCGACCTCGTACCAGTCCTCTGGGACCGTCTTCAGCTCGGCGGTGGCCTCGGAGAGCGCGACGTCGACGATGCTGTCCCCGTGAAGCGCGGCCATGCGGCCGAACCGTTGCTCGTGGACGAGGTCCCCGGCCTTCAGCCCGTAGCGGGTGGCCAGCACGCGGTCGCGCGGAGTCGGCGAGCCTCCGCGCTGCACGTGGCCGAGCACGGTCACGCGCGTCTCGAAGCCGGTCCGTGCCTCGATCTCGGAGGCGACCATCGCGCCGATCCCGCGCTCCGAGAGCCGCACGTGTCCGAACTCGTCGACCTCGCCCGCGTCGGCGGCTCCCTCCAGCTCGTAGCCCTCCGAGACGACGACGATCGAGAAGTCCTTCCCGCGCCCGTGGCGATGCTGGATCTCCTTGCAGGCGTCCTCCATGCTGACCGGCTGCTCCGGGATCAGGATCACGTCCGCGCCGCCGGCGATCCCGCTCATCACGGCGATCCAGCCCGTGTGCCGGCCCATGACCTCCACGACCATCACGCGGTTGTGCGACTCGGCCGTCGTGTGCAGGCGGTCGATCGCCTCGGTGCAGATGAAGACCGCGGTGTCGAACCCGAACGTGTAGTCGGTGGCCGAGAGGTCGTTGTCGATCGTCTTCGGCACGCCGACGACCGGAAAGTCGTGCTCGGCGTGCAGCCGGGTCGCGACGCCGAGCGTATCCTCGCCGCCAATCGCGACCAGCGCGTCGAGCCCTTCGCGCCCGAAGTTCCCGAGCACCGAGTCGACGCCGCCGTCCACGCGGTACGGGTTCGTCCGCGAGGTGCCGAGGATCGTTCCTCCGCGCGGGAGGAGGCCGGAGACCTCACGCGGCCCGAGCGGCTCGAACCTTCCGTCGACGAGCCCCCGCCAGCCCGCGCGAACTCCGACGACCTCGTGTCCGCGCGCGAACGACCGCCGCGCCACGGCGCGAATAACCGCGTTGAGCCCGGGGCAATCGCCACCGCCGGTGAGAACGCCGACCTTCACGGCGCCATCCTACGAAGCGCCCCGACACGAGTGCCGAAGGTGGGAATCGAACCCACACGGAGCTCTCGCTCCACCGGATTTTGAGTCCGGCGCGTCTGCCAGTTCCGCCACTTCGGCGCGCTCCGAAGAGTACTTACCGGGCTCGCCCGTCACCCCCTCGCCGGCTCGGCAAGACCGCCTTCCAGCCCAGCCTCAGAGCGGCCGTCCGGAGCGGAAGGAGGGGGCTCACGGGGGAACCATTGGTGCACCCGTGCCCTCCGGCGCGTC
>JBKPFI010000241.1:0-7317 GCA_046728775.1 Actinomycetota bacterium
TCCTCGACCGTGACGTCGGCGGTGCTGGCGCGGGAGACCCGACGCCTGACGATCGGCTGGGGGATCATCTCGCCCTTCACGCGCCACCCGGTCCAGGCGGCGATGGACGCACGGGTCGTGCAGGAGGCCGCCGGGCCGGGCCGCTTCATCCTCGGCTTCGGGACCTCGAAGATCTTCCTCAACAACGCACAGATGCAGACGAACAAGACGCTCGGCCCCATGCGCGACGCCGTCGAGATCGTGCGCGGCGTCCTCTCCGGCGACGCGTTCGAGTACTCCGGCTCCACGTGGAGCGCCTCCGTGCCCGGGCTCGACGGGGATGCCGAGGCGCCACGGGAGGTGCCGCCCGTCTACGTCGCCGCAACCGCGCCGAAGATGCAGGCCCTCGCGGGCGAGCTCGGCGACGGCTGCCTGACGCCCTCGATCACGACGCCCGCCTTCGTCCGCTACACGCGCGAGAACGTCGCGAGGGACATCGACATCGGCTGCACGATCGTGGCCTCGATCCACGAAGACGACCGCGACGCCGGCCGCGACGGCGCGCGTGAGATCGCCGGCATGTACCTCGCGAACAAGGTGCAGAACATCCGAGGGGCGGCCGACACGCTGCTCGACCTCGCCGGGATCGAACAGGAGGAGATCCGCCCGGTCGCCGAGGCGATGGAGCGAGGCGGCCGGCTCGCGGCCAAGGCCGAGGTGAGCGACGCGCTGCTCGACAAGTGCAAGCCGATCGCGGGCACTCCCGACGACTGCATCGCGGCCATCGAGGAGTACCGCGACGCGGGTTGCACGCACGTCATGCTCGAGCTCTGGGGCGACCGACGGCACGAGCAGATCCGGCTCTTCGGCGAGCGGGTCCTGCCGCACGTGCGCGGATGAGCGTCGACGAACGTCGCCTCGTCGGGTGGGCGTGCGACGCTGTGTCGATCCCCAGCTTCACGGGCGAGGAGCAGGAGGCTGCGGAGTGGATCGCGGGCGAGCTGCGTGCGCTCGGCCTCTCGGTGCAGCTCCAGCAGGTCGAGGAGGGCCGTGCGAACGTCCTCGCGACGCGGGTCGGCGCCGGTGGCGGCAAGACGCTGATGTTCAACGGGCACCTCGACACGTCGTACTCGGGCCGCGAGCCGTGGTCGCAGGGCGTCGACGGCTTCCAGCCGGCGGGCGTCGAGCGTGACGGCCGGATCTGGGGGCTCGGCATCTCGAACATGAAGGGCGCGCTCGCCTGCTATCTCGCGGCACTCGACGCGCTGCAGGACGAGGAGCTCGCCGGGGACCTCGTCGTCGCGGCCGTCTGCGGCGAGATCGAGAAGACGCAGTACGGCGACGCACAGGGCCCTAGCTACCGCGGCTATGCGGCCGGGACGCGCCACCTGGTCACCCACGGCGGCGTCGCGGACATGTGCCTGCTCGGCGAGCCGACGGAGGGCAAAGTCGTGCTCGGGCACTTCGGCTCGCTCTGGGCGCGGCTCGGCGTCGGCGGCGACTTCGTGCACACCGCCTTCAGCGAGGGGCGCTCCAACTCGGTGCTGCGGATGGGCGAGCTGCTCGAGCCGATCCGGGCCTGGTGCGAGCGCTGGTCGGCCGACGAGCGAAATACGTACCGCGGCGTCCGCGCGATCGCCTCCGTCGGCGCCATCAGAGGCGGCTTCGAGTGGCGCCTCTCGAGGACGCCGCAGCGGACGAGCGTCTTCCTGGACGTCCGCGTGCCGCCGACCCGGTCGATGGCGGACGCGCGCCGGGCGGTCCTCGATCTCGCCCGGGAGCTCGAGGCCGCGCACCCCGACTGGGAGGTCGATTCGGAGGTCTACGTCACGGCGCCCGGCGCCGAGATCGACGAGGGGCACGAGCTCGTCGGAGCGATCGACGCGGCGCACGAGGCGGTCTTCGGCGAGGCCCCCGGCCGCGACGTGCCGCGCTGGTTCTCCGACGCATCCGCGCTCACCGCGTACGGGATCCCCACGGTCAACTACGGCACCTCGACCGGTCTGATGGAGCCGGAGAAGGGCGAGAGCCTCGAGATCGACGGCCTCGTGAAGACCGCCGAGGTCTACGCCCGCGTCGCGAGGACGGTCTGCGGGTGAAGCTCGTCACCTACGACGACGGACGAGTCGGGCGCCTCGACGGCGAGGAGGTGGTGCGCCTCGACGTCCCCACGATGCGCGAGTACTTCGAGCGCGGCGGCGCGAACGAGACCGCGGAGCGCACGCCGCTCGCCGAGGCACGGCTGCGCGCGCCGATTCGCCCGAACAAGCTGTTCCACACTGCGGGAAACTTCCGCGAGCACGAGGAGGAGTCGCGCAACGTCGACTGGTCGCACCGGATCGCGCCCTGGATCAACTTCTTCCAGAACGTCGATGCGATCGTCGGCCCGGACGAGCCGGTCGTCTATCCCGAGCACCTCACGGAGGAGCTCGACTACGAGCTCGAGCTCGCCGTGGTGCTAGGGAAGGCGGGGAAGTGGTTCCCGCCCGAGGAGGCCGGGGACTACGTCGGTGGCTACGTCATCTTCAACGACATCACCGCGCGCGACATCCAGCGCGGCGAGATGCGCTCGGGCGTGTTCAGCTTCTGCAAGGCGATCGACACCTTCTGCCCACTCGGGCCCTGGATCGTCACGCCGGACGAGATCCCGAATCCGCACGACCTGAAGATGGAGCTGCGGGTCAACGGTGAGCCGCGGCAGGAGTCGCACTCGAGCCGCATGAGCGTGACCATCCCGGAGATCCTCTCGAGGTTCTCCGCGCTCGGGTACTCCGCCGGCGACGTGCTCTCGACCGGCACCGTCTCCGGCGTGGCCGGCTTCAAGCCGAAGGAGGAGCGGATGCGGCTCTACCTGAATCCCGGCGACGTGATGGAGGCCGAGATCGAGCGCATCGGCGTGCTGCGAAACCCGGTCGTCTCGTGGCAGGAGGCGCACGGGACGCCGCCCCCGGCGCGCGTGCGCCCGTGGGGCGAGGACGCCTGAACAGATGGGCTGGCCCCGCGACGAGGCGAAGCTCGGGCGGGTCCGCGCGCTCATCGAGGAGGAGGGGCTCGACGCGCTCGTCGTGCGCGCGCCCGACAACGTCCTCTACCTGACCAACTTCTGGGGGATGAAGGGCTACGAGGCGGTCGTCTTCCCGCGTGAAGGCGAGCCGACGCTCGTCTGCCTCGAGGCGTCCGCCGAGGACGCGGCGCGCGCCGCCTGGACCGACGACCTCCGCTACCTCCGCGGCTACGCCGACGACGACCCCCGCCCGCCGCTTGCGCGCACGATCGAGCTCGCGGCGGAAGCGGCGCGCGGCTATGGAACGGTCGGCCTCGAGCTCTCGCTCGGCACGCAGGCGTCGGATCGCATGGTCGGCGAGCCGACCACCTTCACGCACGACTGGTTCCATGCCTTCGGCACCCACATCGCCGACGCGACGCCGCTCCTGGCACGAGCGCGGGCCGTCAAGACCGCGCAGGAGCTGGAGCGCATGCGGCTCGCAAACGAGATCGCGGCGGCGGCGATGGAGCACTGCCGCGAGCGGCTCGAGCCGGGAATGAAGGAGTCCGAGGCGGGCGCGCTGTGGAACGGCTTCGTCCACGGCGAGGGCACCGGCTGGAGGGGCGGCGTCGAGCTCGCGCACGGCTTCTCGCTCGTCTGGTCGGGCCCCGGGATCAAGACGTTCACGGCGACGGGCGATCTCCCAGTGCAAGACGACGAGCCGACGCTGTTCGAGATCTGGGTCTGCGCCGACGGCTACTGGTGCGACCACACGAAGAACCTCTGCCCCGGCGAGCTGCGAGACGACTACGCCGGGCTCGAGCGACAGCTGCTGACGGTGTACGACCGGGCGCTCGAGCATTGCCGTCCGGGCGCGAGCCTCGCCGAGCTCGACGGCCTGATCCGCGACGGCATCGCCGAGGCCGGCTATCCCGGCCAGCCGAGCCACCCGGTTGCTCACGGGGTCGGAGCGCGTGCCCACGAGCCGCCCTATGCCCACCGGGCCGGAGCAGGCACGATCGAGGAGGGCATGGTTCTGGCGATCGAGCCGGGGATCTACTGGGAGGGCGGCGGCGGCCTGCGGGTCGAGGACAACTTCCTCGTCACCGCGGACGGCGTCGAGAAGCTCTCATCCTTTCCCGACGGCGTCGTCTGCGGATGATCTGGACCGGCGAGCTGAACGACGCCTACCGCCTCGGCGGCAGCGTTGGGCTTTACGACACGACGCTGCGCGACGGCGAGCAGACCGTCGGCGTCGTGCTCGACCCGGAGCAGAAGCTCGAGATCGCACGTCTGCTCGACGAGCTCGGGATCGACCGGATCGAGGCCGGGTTCCCCCGTGTCTCGCAGGACGACTGGGACGCGGTCAAGCTGATCTCCGACGCGGGCCTGCGCGCCGAGGTTTGGGGCTTCTCGCGGGCGGTGCCGGCCGACCTGGGGGCGCTCGTCGAGCTCGGCGTGCGCGCGTCGGTGATCGAGTCGCCCATCTCGGATCTCAAGCTCGACGCGCTGGGCGTCGCCCGCGAGAAGATGTTGGAGCGGATCACGGGCGCCATGCGGTTCGCCGCAGAGCACGGCATTCACGCCGCCTTCTTCGGCGTCGACTCCACCCGCGCGCAGCCGGACTTCTACGAGCGGGTCTACAAAGCCGCCGTGGACGCGGGCGCGAAGGAGGTCGCGGTCGTCGACACGCTGGGCATCGCCTCGCCCGAGGCGGTCGCCGATCTCGTCGGGCGCACCGTCGAGTGGGTCGGGCCCGATACCCCGGTCCACTTCCACGGCCACAACGACTTCGGACTCGCCACGGCCGCTGCCGTCGCCGCCGTGCGTGCCGGGGCGGGCTGGGTGCACGGGACGATCAACGGCATGGGCGAGCGCGCCGGCAACGCGAACCTCGGCGAGGTCGCCCTCGCGCTGCGTGCGCTCTATGACGTCGAGTCGAGCCTGCGCCTCGAAAAGCTACGCGAGGTCTCCGAGCGCGTGCGCGAGCTGTCCGGCTACGCGCTCGAGCCGTGGAAGCCGGTCACGGGCGACACGCTCTTCCGCCGCGAGAGCGGCGCCGTCGCGAGCCAGTTCCACGACCCGCCGTCGATCGAGCCGTACTCGTCGGAGCTCGTGAACGCGAAGCGCGAGATCGTGCTCGGCAAGAAGAGCGGGCTCGACTCGATCCGGATCAAGGCGGAGGAGCTCGGGCTCGACCTCCCGGAGGAGCGGCGGGCCGAGGTGCTCGCGCGCGTCAAGGAGCTCGGAACGCGCAAGCGTGGGCTGGTCGGCGACGACGAGTTCCGCAGCCTGGTCGATGACTGACGCGGTCGTCGTCGGCAGCGGGATCAACTCGCTCGCCTGCGCCGCACTGCTGGCGCGCGGCGGCTGGAGCGTGCGCGTGCTCGAGCGCGAGGACGCGCTCGGCGGCTGCATCCGCACCGCGGAGCTCACCGAGCCGGGTTACCTGCACGACGTCTTCAGCGCCTGGCACCCCCTCTGGGTCGGCGGCGCGGCGCACGCAGAGCTCGGCGAGGAGCTGGCGCAGCGCGGGCTCGAGTACCTGAACACCGATCACCCGACCGCGACGTTCTTCCCGGACGGCGAGGCGGCGTTCCTGCTTCGTTCGACGGACGAGAACGCCGCCGGGCTGGGGGAGGAGTGGCGCGGCGCGGTCGAGTCCTTCTTCCCGAACGCAGACCTCGCCTTCGCAGTCCTCGGCACGGAGCTCTGGTCGCGCGACGGCCTCAAGCTCGGCCTGAAGGCCTACCGGCGGCTCGGGCGGAAGGGCGCGGTGGAGTTCTCCGGCAACGTGCTGGCCTCGAGCCGGGACTGGCTGACGCAGACGTTCGCGTCCGAGCGGGCGCGCGGCGTTCTCGCACCCTGGGTGCTGCACACCGGCCTCGGGCCCGACGCCGCCGGGTCGGGCTTCATGACCCAGGTGATCGGGGTCGCGGTCCCGGAGGGCGGGATGCCGATCCCCCGCGGCGGCGGTGCGCGCCTCGTGGACGCGCTCGTACGTCTGATCGAGGACCACGGCGGCTCGTGCGAGCCCGGCCGCGACGTCGAGCGCGTGCTCGTGCGTGACGGCCGGGCGGCTGGCGTGCGCGTGTCGGACGGCGAAGAGGTCGCCGCCGCGCGGGCGGTGATCGCGAATGTCACGCCGACCCAGCTCTACGGCAGGTTGATCGAGGGCCACGATGGGCTCGGCCGCCGCTTCCGTTACGGGCGTTCCGAGATGCAGATCCACTTCGCCCTCTCCGAGCCGCCGCGCTGGGAAGGCGACGAGCGCTTGTCGGAGACGGCGGTCGTCCACCTGACGCCGGGCCTCGACGGCGTCTCGCGCGCGGTGAACGAGGCCGAGCGCGGGCTGCTGCCGGCCGAGGCGACCGTCGTCGTCGGGCAGCCGCTGACGATGGACCGTTCACGCGCGCCCGAGGGCGCCGGCCTGCTCTGGGTCCAGCTGCAGGAGCTGCCCTGGCACGTCAAGGGCGACGCGGCCGGAGAGATCGATCCCGGCGAGGGGACGTGGACCGAGGAGCTGCGAGAGCGGTACGCCGACCGGATCCAGGCTCGGATCGCCCGGCACGTGCCGAATCTCGAGTCGTCGCTGCGGAGGCGGGTCGCGCTCTCTCCCGCCGACCTCCAGGCGGCCAACATGAACCTGCACCACGGCGACCCGTACTCCGGAGCCCTCGCGCTCGATCAGAACCTCCTCTGGCGACCGCTTCCGTCTAGCCCGGGCCACTCGACCCCCGTCAAGGGGCTCTGGCACATCGGGGCGAGCACGCATCCGGGACCGGGCCTCGGCGCCGGTTCCGGCGCGCTGGTCGCCAAGCAGCTGCTGCGCAGGCGGCTGTGGCGGTGAGGCTCTCGATCTCGCAGATCACGACCGTGACGCAGCCGTTCGCCGACGACCTCGACGCGTACCGGGCCGCGGGCGCGGAGGGAGTCGGAATCTGGGAGATGAAGCTCGAGGACGACTCGCTCGAGCGCTTTCGGGCGAGCGGCCTCGGTGCCGCCGCGGCCGTCCCGGCGGTGCCGTCGATCCTGCCGCTTCCGCTGATGGAGGGTCCCGAAGATCCCGCGGAGCGCGTGGAGGCGATCCGGAGCGGAATTCGCCGCCTCGCGCCTTTCGAGCCGGAGTGCGTGCTCTTTCTGACGGGCCCGGGCGACGACCGCGACGCCGTCCTCGAAGGCATCCGTGCGATCGCCGACGAGGGGCGCGTGCAGGGTGTCCCGGTCGCGCTCGAGCCGATCCAGCGCGAGTTCGCCCACTTCTGGACGACCGTGAGCTCGCTCGACGAGGCCGCCGCGCTCGTGGACGAGGCAGACGCGGAGGCCGGGCTGATGTTCGACACGTGGAACGT
>JBKPFI010000315.1:0-2840 GCA_046728775.1 Actinomycetota bacterium
GCGACAGCGTCCTCGCCGTCACCGGCGGGACCGGCGCCTACGCCAACGCCCGCGGCTCGATGGAGCTGCGCTCACGCGCGGGCGGGACGGAGTTCGACTTCATCTTCCACCTGATCGGCTGAGCGGCTGAGCGGGCTCGGCTGCCGCTTCGGTGCCTAGCCCGCTCCCGCACTCCGGGCAGAAGATCCCGCCCTGCGGGAGGTGCATGACGAACTCGCCGCAGACGAGGCACTCCAGGCTGGCGCCGCGCAGGAGTGCGTTCAGCTCCTGCTCGAGCGTCCGGTTGAGGGGAGCAACCGGGTTCACAGCGCGCGGAACACCCCCGTGACGACGCCGAGGACCTGGACGTGGTCGGCGTAGATCGCCTCGAGCGCGTCGTTCTCCGGCTGCAGGCGTACGCGGCCGTTCTCGCGGAAGAAGCGCTTCACCGTGGCCTCGTCGGCGGCCTCGTCGAGCCCGGCCAGCGCGACCACGATCTGGCCGTCGCGTGCGGTCTGCTGGCGCCGCACGACGACGATGTCGCCGTCGAGGATGCCGGCGTTGACCATCGAGTCGCCCTTCACGCGCAGGAGGAACTCCTCGCCCCCGCGCGCGAGCGGCTCGGGCACGGCGAGGTAGTCCTCGATGTTCTGCTCGGCGAGCAGTGGCCCGCCCGCGGCGATCTCGCCGACGAGCGGCAGCCGGTGCACGTCGTCGCCCGCGGCCGCGCGCGTCGGCTCCGGTTTCGGGTCGCGGCGCAGCTCGAGCGCGCGGGGCTTCGTCGGGTCGCGCTTGATCAGGCCGGCCCGCTCGAGATTCGCGAGATGCGCGTGGACGGTGGACGGCGAGGCGAGCCCCACGGCCTCGCCGATCTCGCGCACGGTCGGCGGGTAGCCGTGCTCGTCCACGTACTGGGTCAGGAACGTCCAGATCTCCTGCTGTCTGCCGGTCAGCATCGAGCCACCTCGGGGTCGCGGGCGTGAACGAACATACGTTCGCCAACGAGGGTAGCCCTCCTGCCGGACGGCGTCAAGCGAGCCGGATCGAGCCGTCTTCCTCGAGTGTCCAGTGCGGGTTGTGCGCCACCTCCCACGCGTGGCCCTCCGGATCCACGAAGGCGCCGGAGTAGCCGCCCCAAAAGGTCCCGGCAGCGGGCCGGGTGATCCTGGCGCCGGCGGCCTCCGCCTCGCGCATCACGTCGTCGACCTCGTCCGGCGAGCCGACGTTGTGTGCGAGCGTCACGCCGCCCCAGCCGCCCCCGTCCTCGACGCCGCTGTCCTCAGCGAGCTGGTCGCGAGCCCAGAGCGCGAGCACCATGCAGCCGGCCTGGAAAAAGACGACGTCGTCGCCGGGCTCGGCGCCCGTCTTCCAGCCGAGCGCTTCGTAGAACCTGCGCGCGCGAGCGAGGTCGCGCACGCCTAGAGTCACGAGGCTCACGCGCTGCTCCACGAGCCGGAGTCTTCCAGAGCTAGGCAGCCAGCGCGGCGGGCGGAGCCGGGTCCACGTCGGCGAGGCCGCGCATCGCGTAGCGGATCGACCACACCATCAGCGCGAGCATCGCCGGCGTTCCGGTGAGGAACACGATCAGCAGGAAGTCCTCGAGGCTCCCGTTCAAAAGCGCCGCGAGCCGGATGCCGCTCCGCGCGAAGAAGTACGCGCCCCAGACGAGCGACTCGACTCCGAAGACGCGCTTGAACGGCTCCGTCTCGCGGAACCAGCGCGGGAAGGGGTACCACGCGCACGCGAGCGCCCCGGCCAGCGGCCGCCGGAGCGGCACCGAGACGACGAATGCGAGCCCCCAGGCGGCGGTCAAGAGCACCGGCTGGGCCAGGTACACCGTCGTGCTGTCCGAGACGAGCCCGACCACGGACTGGACGAGGACGAAGGCGAGCGAGAGGCGAACGAGCAGGGCGTCGCGGCCGGCGCGGCGCTCGAACACGTAGATGGCGACCGAGACGGCGGCGGAGGCGCCGATGCCGGTCGCCAGCCCACCGAGCCGCAGGCCGACGTAGAACGCTCCGAGCGGCAGGAAGCCCTCGCGCAGGAACCCCGGCAGGCCGGTCCTTACGATACGCCCGAAGCTCGGCTCGATCAGGCTGCCTTCGTCTGCGCGTTGAGCCGCTCCAGCTGCTCCTCGCACCAGCGTGCCCCCCACTCGTTGAACTCGATTCCCCAGCGCAGCACGAGGTCCACGAACGTCGGATCCTTGCCGCCGGGGAGGGCTTCGATCGCCCTCAGGATCTTGAGGTACTCCTCGTGCCCGCGCTTGCGGCCCTCGAGCAGCATCAGCGCCTGCTCGCGCGGCAGCGCGTCGGCGAAGAAGAGGCGAAGCAGTGACTCGTCGCGGTACTCGATCGTGACGGTGTCACCGAGCAGCCATTCGACGAGCGCCTCGCGCCCGGCCGGCGTCAGCTCGTAGACGCGCCGGCTGCGGCCGCCGTTCGGACGGTCCTCGCCCTCGACGAGGCCCGCGTCCTCCAGACGCTTCAGCTCCGGGTAGATCTGCCCGTAGCTCGCCGCCCAGAAAAAGCGTGTCGAACGGTCGACAACGGTCTTGATGTCGTACCCCGACCGCGGCTTCAGCGCCAAGAGCCCCAGCACCACCGGAGTAACCGCCGTCGGCTTCATACCGCGCGAAGATATATCACGACGACCTATTTGTCAAGGCCGACCGCGGAGCCGGGCTTTGCTCGGCTCCGCTCGAAAAGGCTCTACGAAGAAGTCAAATCCTCGGAAGTCGTCATGGCCCGCGAAAGCGGGCCGGACTTCCGAGGAGAGTGCGCTGGAGAGGACTTGAACCTCCACGGGGTGTTAACCCCACAAGGCCCTCAACCTTGCGCGTCTACCAATTCCGCCACCAG
>JBKPFI010000398.1:0-5874 GCA_046728775.1 Actinomycetota bacterium
TCCGGGGATCCGTTACACGGGCCGCCTCGCGGGCGACACGCTCGGCGAGATGACCCTCGGCGAAGGGACGATCATCAACGGCTCAGGCGTCCAGACGACGACGAACTCGCGCTGGGGCGACTACACCGACATGACGGTCGACCCGGTCGACGACTGCACCTTCTGGTACGTGAACGAGTACTACACCCTGGCCGGTCAGCAATCCTCGGCCGCTGGCTGGCAAACGCGAATCGCCAGCTTCAAGCTGCCGGGGTGCTGATGGACTAGGCAGGTGAGGGCCGGCGGGGCGAGCAGCCTCGCCGGCCTCTTCCTGCGTCAATCGCTCCCCCGAGGGATGCTGGCCGGCGTGGGGACGAGCCGATTACCCCCGGGAGATAGGCGGTGCGGCCCCGCTGGAATGCGCCAGTTGGAGGCAGATGTTGCGCGACCTCTACTCGAATCTCACGGCCAGCGAGCAGCGGGCGATCCGCTGGGGAGCTGCCGCCATGGCGGCTGCGCTCTGGCTCGCGACGGCCTGGGCCGATCCGTGGATCCTCGTGGCCGTGCCGCTGGTCGCGGGCGGCTACTTCCTGTGGCTCAGGCGAAGCCGCCGCCGCGGGCCGGAGCCCGACGACCCGGACTGGGAGTTCTAGGCTGACTAGAGCAGCTTCGCGACGACCTTGAGGTCGTCGACGAACGCCGCGTACTCTTGGTCGCGCGTCTCGGGGTCGCGCAGGATCGAGCTTGGATGAATTGTCGCGATGACGTGCTCGGCGAGCTCGGACTCGACCGGACGGCCTCGCTCGCGCGTGACGCGGAACTGCCGGCCGAGCAGCGCCTGGGCGGCCGTCGCGCCGAGGCAGACGAGCACCCGCGGCTGGACGACCTCGAGCTCGGCCTCGAGCCAGGGCCGGCACGCGGCGATCTCCGACCAGTTCGGCTTCTGGTGGATCCGGCGTTTCCCACGCCCCTGCCACTTGAAGTGCTTGACGACGTTCGTGACGTAGACGGCCTTGCGGTCGATTCCCGCGTCCACCAGCGCCTCGTCGAGCAGCCGGCCGGCCGGGCCGACGAACGGCCTGCCGGCCAGGTCCTCCTGGTCGCCCGGCTGCTCGCCGACGAACATCACCTCCGCGTTGCGCGAGCCCTCGCCGAAGACCGTCTGCGTCCCGGTCTTGTAGAGGTCGCAGGCGGTGCAGCCGGCCGCCGCCTCGCGCAGCTTCGGCAGCGAGGGCCGCTCCGGGACGAGCGGCGCGGCGCTCCCGTCGAAGCTCAGCTGGCCTGGCATGCAGGAGTGTTACCCGGTCCTGACCTGCCAAACCGCGACGCTACGATGGACGCCCCGGCGCCGTGGCCGAGAGGTTAGGCAGGGGCCTGCAAAGCCCCGTACAGCGGTTCGAATCCGCTCGGCGCCTCTCCTACCAGTTCCCCCAGAGCGGCCGGACCTCGATCGTGCCCGCCTCGGCCAATGGGTGGCTCGCTGCGATCTCGACCGCTTCCTCGAGGCTGCCGCACTCCAGCAGGTCGAAGCCGCCGATCGCCTCCTTCGTCTCCGTGAACGGGCCGTCCGTCACCAGCGTCTTCCCCTCGCGGACGCGCACCGAGCGAGCCCGGCGCGGCGGCGCGAGCTGGTCGCCGGTGAGCCAGATGCCGCGCGCCTGGAGATCGTCCACCCAGGGGAAGGGCTACTCTTCTTCGGCCGGAACCGAGCCCGCGTCGGGCTCCGTCTGCCCGTTCATCCGCTCCGCGTCCCAGCAGACCATCAGCAGGTACTTCATCGTCGCTCCTCTCGTCGTCAATGATCAGCGTGACGTACGGACGACGGACGTGACAGCGGGAAATCGACATTTAGTGCACGCGACCTGCGGATTAGCCTTCGTGTGATCGCTGGCAAAACGACTGTGGCGCGTGGCTTGCAGGGCCGCGGCATCCGGAGGCGTTCTATCCCGACGAAGAGCCGCTGACGCGAGCGGAGCTGAAGCGCGAGCAGCTCGACTCCGCAAAGCGCCCCGGCGACGACTTGCCCTCCGCCGAAGCGATCAAGCAGTTTCTACGTTAGGGCTGGCAACCCGTCCGTCGTCGCCCGCCCTCGTCAGAACGCGTCCGCGTAGGCGTTCAGCGCGGGCTGGCCGCCGAGGTGGGCATACAGAACCCGCGAGCCCGGCTCGATGCGGCCGTCTCGGACGAGGTCGATCAGGGCGGCCATCGACTTCCCCTCGTAGACCGGGTCGGTGAGCATGCCCTCGAGCCGCGCGCACAAGCGGATCGCCTCGATCGTCTTATCGTCCGGGATCCCGTAGGTGCCTGCGTGCCACTCGTCCAGGAGCACGACGTCTTCGTCGCGCAGTTCCCGGCCGAGGCCGATCGCCTCGGCCGTGCGGCGTGCGATCCGAGTGATCTGCGCCCGGGTCTGCTCCACGGTTGCCGAGCCATCGATCCCCAGCACACGCCGCGACCGCTGCTGCGCAGCGAAGCCGGCGATCATGCCGGCCTGGGTCGAGCCGGTCACCGAGCAGACGACGATGGTGTCGAAGAACAGGCCGAGCTCGCGCTCCTGTTCTGCGACCTCGCCGGCCCAACGCGCGAACCCGAGGCCCCCGAGCGGATGGTCGGAAGCACCCGCCGGAATCGCGTAGGGCTTGCCGCCGCGCTCCTGCACCGACTCGAGGGCTTCCTTCCAGCTCGCGCGGATGCCGATGTCGAACCCGGCCGGATCGAGGCGTACGTCGGCGCCGAGGATCCGCGAGAGCAGGATGTTGCCGACCTTGTCGTACACCGGGTCGTCCCAGTCCACCCAGTGCTCCTGCACGAGCACGCAGCCGAGGCCGAGCCGCGCAGCGACGGCCGCCACCTGGCGCGTGTGGTTCGACTGAACGCCGCCGATCGAGACGAGGGTGTCGCAGCCGGTCGCAAGGGCTTCCGCGGCCAAATACTCCAGTTTTCGAACCTTGTTGCCGCCGTAGGCGAGGCCGGAGTTGCAGTCCTCGCGTTTGGCCCAGAGGTCGACCGCGCCGCCGAGGTGCCCGCTCAGCCGCTCGAGCCGGTGGATTGGTGACGGACCGAAGAGCAGCGGCACCCGTTCGAAGCTGTCGAGGCTCACCGAGCGATGCTCTCAGAAGCGCCGAAGTCGTCGACCAGCATGTGCACCTCGCCGACGCGCTCGAAGCCGAGCCGCTCAAGGATCGGGCGCGACATCGAGCCGCCCTGGGTGATCAGCGCCGGCGTCCCGAGTGCGACCGCGTCGTCCCAGCGGGCGCGGATCAGCGCCCGGTAGGCGCCGCGGCCGCGGGCGTGAGGCCTCGTCGCCCCGCCGTAGAGCAAAAGCCCGTGCTCGGTCGGCGCGGAGGTGCCGGCGCAGACGAGCTCGCCGTCGAGCCAGACGGCGTGCATCAGGTTCACGGTCTCGCGATAGCGCTGGGGCAGGAGCTCGCGGTTCTCCTCGACCTCGGCGGCCGGCATCTCGAACGCCTCCCACTGGACGCCGTTCGCCTCCGCGTACTCCTCGAACGTCTCGACCCGCCGCGCGACGAGGCCGGCCGCAACCTTCGGCGGCTCGTGCGTGAGCACCAGGGCGACCGCAGACGGCTCCTTGTCGCGTTCGAGCCCGCGGGCGAGCAGCGCGTCTACCAGCCCTGGCGGCGCCGAGCTCCCAACCTCCCACTGCGTGTGCGTCCGGCCGCGTTCCCTCAGCGTTGCATGGACCTCTGCGAGCACGTCGTCGAGCTCGTCGAGCGCGAATCGCTGCCGCTGGACGGTGTTCCACTTCGCGCCCGTGCCCATCCAGAGCGTGTAGCGGCCGGTCTCGATCCGCTCGTCGCGCGGCCCGAGCGGGCCGAACGAGTTCGGGTACTCGGCAATCTCGCGTAGCACGCGCCGGAAGCTAGCGTGCCCGGGAGAGGAGACGCTCGATCTCCTCGACACCGCCGTCGGCGACGTGCACGACCCTCTCGACCCCGGCCCGCCGTAAGAGGGACGCGGCGAGCGAGCTGCGGATGCCCGCTGAGCACGCGACGGCGAGGGGCATCCCCGCCTGCCGCACCTCGTCCGGCAGGCCGTCGCGCAGGTCGTGGTACGGGACGTGCAGCGAGCCCTCGACGTGCTGCTCCGCCCACTCGTCCTCCTCGCGGACGTCGAGGAGGACGGCCTCGCCGCGCCAGAGCGAGTCGGCTGCACCTTGCGGGTCGAGCGCGGGGATCGACTCGGTCTCGAGCTGGGCGCCGCGCCAGGCGCCGATGCCGCCGGCGACATAGCCGCAGAGCTTCCGGAAGCCGACCGCCTCGAGCAGGAGGCCGAGCCGCCGGGAGTCCTCGTCGCTCGCCGCCAGCAGGACGACCTCGCCCTCGGGGTCGAGCACCCAGGCGGCTCGGGTCCCGACGCCGCTCTCGATCATCGTCACGTTCAGCGAGCCGGGGGCGTGGGCGGCGTCGAACTCGCGCGGCTCGCGGCCGTCGACCAGTGTCGCGCCGCCTAGCAGCAGCGCCTGCGCCCGCTCCGGAGCCAGTGGCTCGAGCATCGCCGCGTGGGTGAGCAGCGGGCCGCGATTCAACTCGACGATCCGCTCGAAGTTCGGCGGCTGCGGCTCGAGCTCGCTCGTCAGCCGCTCGACGAACCCGCCCTCGTCGAGGCCGAGCAGCTCGTCGTGGCGCCGCTCGAAGCCGATCGTCGACGACGGCTTCTTGCTCATCGCCGAGCCACCGCAGAGCGAGCCGCCGAGGTGGCCCGGCCAGAGCTCGACGTGGTCGTCGAGCTCGAGCAGGCGCCGGCTCGAGCGATAGAGGCCGTGCGCACCCTCCTCGGCGTCGACCGCGAGGTCGGGCCGGCCGACGGTCCCGACGAAGAGGGCGTCCCCGGTCAGGGCGAGCCAGGGCTCGTCGCTGCGGCTGTGGTCGGAGACGATGAACGCGAGGTGCTCGGGCCGGTGCCCGGGCGTCGCGCGCGCCCGGATGGCCGCGTCGCCGACTTCGAGCTCGGAACCGTCCGCGAGCGGCTCGTGCGGGAACTCCACGCCGGCGTCCCGAGAGACGTGGAGCGTCGCGTCCGTCGTCTTCGCGAGGCGGCCGTGGCCGGAGATGTGGTCGGCGTGGTTGTGCGTCTCGAGCACGCGCGTGATGCGGAAGTCGTGCTCGTTGGCAAGCTCGAGGTAGTCCTCGACCTCCCACTTGGGGTCGACGACGGCCGCCTCGCCGCCGTCCGCGATCACGTACGAGGCGCAGGCGAGATCCTCGTGCAGCACCTGGCGGAAGAACATCGGCACGGATCTACCCGGATCGCCCCTGATGAACCTGACTCAAGGATCCAGCCGCGTTCATGCTGAGGCGTCGCCTGCGGTGCCGTCCTCGGGCGCGCGGGCTCTGCCCGTGCGCGGTCTGAAACGACCGTCCTACCCGATCCACCTAGCGAAGCCCACCACGTTCGTGATGAGCCCGGAAGAACTCGGCCGACCCGGCGGTCGCCATCGCGGCCGAGGCCGAGATCTCGAGCGCGAGCGTCGCCGCGGTCACGATCTGGGCGAAGCGGTAGACCTTGCCCGTACCGGCACAGCCGAGCACCTCGAGCCAGCGGCGCGTATAGGGAAGGGTCGTGCCACCGCCGATCGTGGCGACCTCGAGCCCGGGGAGGCGGAACGAGACCTGGAGGCCGCCCGCGACGAGCCGCGCCGATCCGTGCGCCATCGAGCTCGTGCCGACCATGCCGAGGTCCTGGCCGGTGGCGGCGAAGATCGCGGCGATCGCGGAGGCGGGCGTGAACGCCACCGACTGCATCCCGGAGGCCACCGCACCGTGCGTTCCGGCCCAGGCGAGCTCGGCGAGGTCGTCGAGCTTCGTCCGCAGCACGCGTCGCACCGCCTCCTCGGTCAACGTCGTCTCGGCGAGCACCGTCTTGCCATGCCCACTC
>JBKPFI010000083.1:0-4427 GCA_046728775.1 Actinomycetota bacterium
AAGGAATGGACGCCGCTCGAGCCTGACGTCCTCGGCCACAAGTTCTACGCACGCGGCATCGGTACCGTGCTCGAGCAGACCGTCAGGGGCGGTAACGAGCGAAATGTGCTCGTCTCCTTCCGCCGAGGCGCCTGACCGAGCGTCCGAACCTGGGTAGGGAAGGAGGAATCATGAGCGAGGCATTGCAAGCCCTCTATACGGGAGATACCGAGAAGGCCCGGGAGCTGCTGCCACCGGACGACGAGCTGTCGGTCTTCGAGGCCGCCGCCTTCGGCCGGCTCGACGCGCTTCGCCGGATCCTCGAGGATGACGCCGCGCAAGCGAACGTGTTCTCCGCCGACGGCTTTACGGCGCTGCACCTCGCGGTCTTCGGCGGCCAGGAAGAGTCGGCGCGGCTCTTGCTCGAACGAGGAGCCGACCCGAATGCGCTCTCGACGAACGAGGCCGTCCAGGTCCCGCCGCTGGGCACGGCGGCGTTCGTTCGCTCCGTCCCGCTCGCGCGGCTGCTGCTCGATGCGGGCGCCGACGTGAACGGCCGCGGGGAAGGCGGCTTCACTGCGCTTCACAGCGCCGCCGAGAACGGCGACGAGGAGCTCGCGCGGCTGCTGCTCGAGCGTGGGGGCGACAAAGGCCTCGCGACGGACGACGGAAAGCTGCCTGTCGACTACGGGTTGCGCGAGCTTCTCTCTTAGCCACCTCTCACCCGA
Organism: Actinomycetota bacterium; assembly: GCA_046728775.1. Classification (GTDB taxonomy): domain Bacteria; phylum Actinomycetota; class Thermoleophilia; order Gaiellales; family Gaiellaceae; genus AC-32. The sequence goes on from JBKPFI010000083.1 coordinate 708, forward strand.
GCGCGCTAGCGTGCCCGCGATGGACGGTACGAAGCTCACGAGGCGCGGCTCGCTGCTCGGCTTCAGCGGCTTCCTGCTCGGCCTCCTCGGCTGGCGTACCGCCGCCGCCGAGAGCTCCGGGCCGGCGGCTGTTGCGTCGGGCGCGGTCTCCTGCGTGCTCGCGCCGGAGCAAACCGAGGGCCCGTACTACATCCCCGGGGAGAAGCTCCGCCGCGACATCACCGAAGGCAAGGCGGGCGTCCCGCTCCTGCTGCGCCTGAGGGTCGTCGACGCGTCGGCCTGCCGCCCGGTCAAGGGCGCCGCCGTCGACATCTGGCACGCCGACGCGCTGGGCGTCTACTCGGGCTTCGGCGCCGGCTCGCACAGCCGCACGTTCATGCGCGGGGCCCAGCGCACCGACCGGAACGGCCTGGCGCGCTTCCGGACGGTCTACCCCGGCTGGTACCAGGGCCGCACGGTGCACATCCACGTCAAGGTGCACGTGGCGGGCAACGTCGTTCACACGGGCCAGCTCTACTTCCCGGACCGGATCACGGACAGGGTCTTCCGGCGGCGGCCCTACAGCCGCCGCCCGCACAGGACGACCCGCAACGCGACGGACTTCGTCTTTGCCCAGGGCGGCCGGCGCTCGCTGCTGAGCCTACGCAAGGTTGGCAACGCCTACGTCGGCAGCATCACGATGGGGGTCAACCGTTGATCACCGGCATACACGCTTTGATCTACACCTCCGAGCCGGAGGCGGTGCGGACCGCCTTCCGCGACGTCTTCGGCTGGAAGCACGTGGACGACGGCGACGGCTGGCTGATCTTCGCGCTGCCGCCGGCCGAGCTCGGCGTCCATCCGGGGGACTCGCCGCACCACCAGCTGAGCCTCATGTGCGACGACATTGCCGCCACGGTGGGAGAGCTGCGTTCGAAGGGCATCGACTTCGAAGGCGAGCCTGAGGACATGGGCTACGGCGTCAGCGTGACGATGCTCCTTCCAGGCGGAGTTGAGCTCCAGCTCTACGAGCCGCACCACGCCAGCCCGCTCGGCAGCACCTAGGCCTCGCGCGTGGTGGACGAAGCGCAACTCGAGCAGCGTCCGGAGGGGCTCACCGCGGTCACGGACGGCTGGTTCGTCGTCAACGTGCGCCACGCCGCGTGGGTCCACAACGAGGCGCTCGGCTCGGCGTGCATCTTCGAAGGCGACGAGGCACGGTTCCCGGACCTCGGCTACACGATCGCCGTTCTCCAGCCGGGCCAGTCGGGCGGGAGGTACCACCGCGAGGCGAACCAGGAGGACTTCCTCGTGCTCGCCGGCGAATGCCTGCTGGTGATCGAGGGCGAGGAGCGGCCTCTGAAGCAATGGGACTTCGTCCACTGCCCGCCGAACACCGAGCACGGCTTCGTAGGCGCCGGGATTGGGCCCTGCGTGATCGTCATGGCCGGCGCTCGCAAGGGCTGGCCCGAGAAGGGCATCGTCTACCCGCGCTCGGAGCCCGGGCTCCGCCACGGCGTGGGCGTTGAGACGGAGACGACCGTCTCGGCCGAGGCGTACGCGCCCTTCCCGAAGTGGCAACCCGGCCCGCCCGAGAGCTGGGACGGGCTGCCCTGGGCCAGGCCCTAGCCTGCTGCCCCAAATCGTGGTGGACACTCTCGTCGTCGAAGAGTGGATCCGCCCGCACGCGGAGCCGGTCGGCGCGATCAAGGTCGTGCACGAACGGCCGTGGGCGACGGTGCTGCGCGTGCCGCTCGCTGAGGGCGTCGCGTGGTTCAAGGCGTGCGCGCCGGTGCAGTCGTTCGAGCCACGGCTCACTGCCGAGCTCTTCGGGCGGTGGCCCGACCGCGTCGCGGAGGTGCTCGGATACGACGAGGAGCGTGCCTGGCTCCTCCTCGCCGACGCGGGCAGGCCGGTCGCCGCGGTTGGCAACCCTCCCGAGGCGTGGCTCGCTGCGTTGCCGCTCTACGCGGAGCTCCAACGCGGCGAGGCTTCACACGCTCAGGAGCACCTCGTCCACGGCGTTCCGGACCTGCGGCTTGCGACGCTGCCGGCGCGGTACGACGAGCTCCTGCAGGCCGACCTGCCGCTGGAGGCGGAGGAGGTCCGCCGGCTGCGCGGCTTCGCGCCACGCTTCGCGGAACTCTGCACGGAGCTCGCCGCACACGAGGTGCCGGAGACGATCCAGCACGACGACCTCCACCACGGAAACCTGTACGCGCGCGGCAGCCGATTGCGCGTGCTCGACTGGGGCGACGCCTCGATCTCGCATCCGTTCGCGTCGCTGATTGTCACCTTCCGCTTCCTGGAGGAGCGCGCACAGCTGACACCGGGCGACGCGTGGTTCGCGCGGCTGCGCGACGCATATCTCGAGCCGTGGGGGCGAGATCTCCGTGACGGCTTCGCGCTCGCCCTCCGCGTCGGCGCCTTCGCGCGCTCGATTGCCTACGTGCGGCAGCGAGTCCCGCTGTCGCCGGAGGAACGAGTCTGCTTCGACGCTGACTTCTCGATCGTGCTCCGACGGGCGGTCGCCGAGACGCTCGCCTGAATTCGGCCAGGTTTTACCGACGGCGCTCGCGGCAACGACTCCTCCCCGTGAAGGCGCTGACCTGGCACGGCAAACGCGACGTGCGCGTCGAAACCGTCCCCGACCCAAAGGTCGAGGAGCCGACCGACGCGATCGTCCGCGTCACCTCCAGCGGGATCTGCGGCTCCGACCTGCACCTGTACGAGGTGCTGGGGCCGTTCCTCGACCCGGGCGACATCCTCGGCCACGAGCCGATGGGCGTCGTCGAGGAGGTCGGCGCCGATGTGGCCGATCTCGAGCCCGGCGACCGCGTCGTGATCCCGTTCAACATCTCGTGCGGCTCGTGCTACATGTGCTCGCAGGGCCTGCAGTCGCAGTGCGAGACGACCCAGGTGCGCGAGCACGGGAAGGGCGCAGCCCTGTTCGGCTACACAAAGCTCTACGGCGAGGCGCCCGGAGGCCAGGCCGAGTACCTGCGCGTGCCGTTCGCCAACTACCTGCCGATCAAGGTGCCCGACGGCCCGCCGGACGACCGCTTCGTCTTCCTCTCGGACGTCCTGCCGACCGCATGGCAGGCGGTCGAGTACGCGGCCGTGCCCGACGGGGGCTCCGTGGTCGTGCTCGGCCTCGGCCCGATCGGCGACATGTCGGCCCGCGTCGCGCAGCAGCGCGGTTACCGCGCGATCGGCGTCGACCTCGTGCCCGAGCGGCTTGAGCGGGTGCGCGTCCGCGGAGGGATCGAGGCGCTCGACCTGCGCGACTACGACGGCGACCTCGCGGACGCCGTTCGCGAGCGCACCGACGGCCGGGGGCCCGACTCCGTGATCGACGCGGTCGGGATGGAGGCCCACGGCGCGCCGGCGGCGAAGCTCGTGCAGTCGATGGCCTCGTTTCTGCCCGACGCGATCGAGCGGAAGGTGATCGAGAAGGCGGCGATCGACCGGCTGAGCGCGCTCCACACGGCGATCGAGCTCGTCCGCCGCGGCGGCACGATCTCGCTGGTCGGCGTGTTCGGCGGGCTGGTCGACCCGTTGCCGATGATGACGCTGGTCGCCAAGCAGGTGCAGGTCAGGATGGGCCAGGCTAACGTGAAGCGCTGGGTTCCCGAACTGATGCCGCTGCTGATGGACGGCGACCCGCTGGGCGTCGACGGCTTCGCCAGCCACCACCTGCCGCTCGACGAGGGGCCCGAGGCCTACGCGAAGTTCCAGAAG
>JBKPFI010000091.1:0-6052 GCA_046728775.1 Actinomycetota bacterium
AACCCCGACCGGCTACGGGAGGTCAACCGTGACGTCGAGGAGCTCGGCGCGAAGGTCGTGCACCAGTGGGCGACGCTCGGCCCGTTCGACTTCGTGAACGTCGTCGAGGCGCCCGACGCGGAGACGATCGCCCGGGTGTCCGTGGCGCTCGGGGCGCGCGGCAGCGCGAAGCTCCAGACGCTGACGGCGCTCACGATCGACGAGTTCCTCTCCTCGTTCAGCGAGTAGGAGCGTCAACGCCTCCTAAGCAGCGGCGACCGCCACCTGTGCGGCCAGGGCCGCGTTCGCGACGATCAGGTCGCGGTTGACCTCGAGCGTCCGGCCGCCGCTGCGCTCGTGCAGAAACGAGAGCACGAACGGCGTGACCGCTTGGCCGCGGACGTGCTGGGCGGCCGCCGCCTCGAGCGCCTCCTCGACGAGCGGCTCGACGTCGATCCCGTCGTCCGGCTCGCGGACGAGCAAGAGCGCGGCGCCGCCGAGCCCCCAATGGGCCCCCGCTGTGCGCGCGGCCTGCTCCGGGGAGTCCACGCGAGCCGCGACGGGCGGTCCGCCGCCGGCGCTGTAGAAGAGCGGCAGCTCGTCGGTGCGGTAGCCGAGCACCGGCACGCCGAGCGTCTCGAGCAGCTCGTTGGTCGCCGGCACGTCCAGGAGGGACTTGATCCCGGAGGAGACGACGAGCGCCTGCGTGCGCGCGAGCTGCGCTAGGTCGGCGGAGACATCGGGTCGCTGCCCGAAGCCGCGGTGGACGCCGCCGATGCCGCCGGTGCCCATGAAGCGGATTCCGGCGAGCCGCGCGGCCGCGAGCGTTCCGCCGACGGTGGTCGCGCCGAGCTCGCCGCTCGCGACGCAGGCGCCGAGATCGCGCGGCCCCGCCTTGCGCGCAGCGCTCCCCGCGTCTCCGAAGCGTGCGAGCCCGTCCGCCTCGACCCCGACGACGACGGCGCCGTCGATCACTCCGATCGTCGCCGGGACCGCTCCCTCGGCCCGCACCGCCGCCTCTGCGCCGAGGCCCACCTCCACCCCCACCCCGGGCGGGAAACCGTGTGCGATGAGCGTAGTCTCGAGCGCGACCACGGGGCCGCCGTCGTGGAGCGCTTGTTGCACTTCCGGCGCGATTCGTACGAGTTCCATCACACGGGCACCGCACCCAGCTGACTGACCGAGCGCGCCGCCGCCTCGAGACCGAGCTCGATGCCGCCGACCAGGAAGCCCGCGGCGAGCGCGTCACCGGCTCCCGTCGTGTCGACGACCTCGGCCGCGGCCGGCGGGTGCTCCTCGACGCCGTTCGCGCCGAGCACCTGTGCCCCGCGGGAGCCGCGCTTCACGATCGCGGTCTCCGCGAGCGCGTAGGCGCCGCCGAGCAGCTCCCACTCCGGCTCGTTTGCGAAGACGACGTCCGGCGCCGCCGCATCGATGTTCGCCCGGAAGCGTGCGGCGCCGTAGGCGCGGATCGCGCTCCACGAGGAGAGGTCGACGGCGACGCGCGCCTCACGCGCACGCGCCAGCCGCACCGCGGCGAGCGCGGCCGACGAAATCGGATCCGCGAGCAGTGCGTACCCGGAGAGGTGAAGCCAGGTGCAGCCATCGAGCCAGCCCGGCTCGAGCTCGTCCTCCCGTAGCTCGGGCGAGACGCCGCGGTCAGTCGCCATCGTCCGCTCCCCGTCCGCCGCGACGAGCGCCACGACCACACCGGTCCGGCCCGCAACGACTGGCCCGACGAGCTCGACGCCGCGCGCCACGAGCAGCGACCGCGCGAGCGTTCCGGGCGCGTCGTCCGCCTGCTTCGCGATGCAGCGCGCCTCGCCCCCGAGCTCGGCGACCCATGCCGCGACGTTCGCCGCCTGGCCGCCCGTCGCGAGCCGCGTCTCGACCGGGCTGTCCGCCCCCGGCGCGAGCGGCGAGGACGTGCGGACGACCACGTCCAGGAGCAGGTCGCCGAGCGTGCAGATCACGAGAACATCCCTAGAATCGTGGCATGGACCGTGAGACGCAGTCGGGGCGGCTGCGCTCGTTCGTGATCGGCGGCCTCCTCGGCGCTTCCGCCGCGCTGGCGGCCGCGCGGCGCAAGCGACTACGTCCGCGACCGGCCCAGCCCGGCCTCGCCGCCTTCGAGGACGCCCCCTGCTACCGCGAGACGCTCGAGCGCGAGCGCCGATCGTAGCCACCGGCCGCACTATCCTTCGTAGGAGAATGCCGATCTACGAGTACCGCTGCCCGAACGGGCACATCTTCGAGCTCTTCCAACGGATCGGCGATCCCCCGCCGGACGCATGCGAGGTTTGCGGCGAAGGCCCCCTCGAGCGCGTGCTCTATCCGGTGGCGGTGCACTTCAAGGGCTCGGGCTTCTACACGACCGACTACGGCCGCGGCTCGCGCAAGAAGGAGCCCGCGCAGGACGGCACGGCCTCGAGCGAGGACGCAAAGAAGCCGAAGGAAGAGAAAAAGGCCGCCGAGGCCTAACTCGGCAGCCTGCCGACGAGGCAGCCCGGCGGATACGTGTCGCCCGAGGGCGCCGGCGGCTGCGGCGCCGACTTGCCGAGCACCATCAGGATCACCTTTGCGTTGTCCTCGCTGGGCGTGATGTCGCCGCCGGTCGAGATCCCGCCGAGCCGGCAGTGCAAGGTGTGGTCGGCGCGGAACTTGGCCCAGCCGAGCGCGATGAAGTTGTTCGCCGAGAGGTCGGTCGCAAGCGGCTTCATCAGGTCGCCCCCGATCAGCGGCATGCGCATGAAGGTGCTGAAGCTCGCGAGCTTGCTCATCAGCGCCTGCAGCACCTGCTGGTTTCGCTCGCCGCGCGTGATGTCGCTCTCCCCGGGGTCGAGCAGGTTCTTGCGCACGCGCGAGTAGATGAGGGCGCGCCGCCCGTTCATATGCTGCTGGCCGCGCGCGAACCGCCAGCCGCGCCAGCGCGCACAGCGGGCCTCGCTGCCGTAGGGGCAGTCGAACTTCGAGAGGATCGGGGCGGGCACGACGATGTCGAGCCCGCCGATTGCGTCGATGAGGTCCTCGAACTGCGCGAAGTTGACGACGACGATGTGGTTAACCGGGATGCTCGTGTAGGCCGAGACGGTGCGCGCGGCGAGGCGCGGGCCACCGACCTGGTAGGCGGTGTTGATCTTGGCGGCGCCGTAGCCCGGGATCTCCACGCGGAGGTCGCGTGGGATCGAGAGGTAGTAGAGGCGGCCGTGGTCGGGGTCGGTGCGCAGCAGGGTGATGGAGTCGGAGTGGCGGTCGCCGGCCCGTGAGGCGGCGAGCGAGTGGTCGGTTCCGAGCAGCAGGATCGTGCTGGGGCTCGAGAGCAGGCTGCCCTTGTCGGGCGTCAGCGCGAGGCGCGCCGTCTTCGGCAGCCGCTTGTTCGCGTCCGAGACGCCGCCGCGGAAGACGAGGTAGCCGATCGCGGCCCAGACCACGAAGAAGAGGACGATCAGGACGAGCGCGATGCCGATCTCGCGCCCCCAGCGGATCTGGCGCGGGCCTCGTGCGCGCGCCTTCGGCCCGGGCCCTCGGTAGCGGCTCCGGCCGTCACGCTCCGGCTGCGCGCGCGGCGGCGCCTTGTCGGGCCGACCGATCGTAGGCACACGGCCTTTGGTGCGCCCTCCGCGGTACACGCGATAGGGCTTCTCTCCGCGGGGGGACGCCATCCGGCGCCCTATGTTACGTCGCGCGGACCACGGCTCCTTGCAGGACGCGGCGTGCCGAGCGGCAAGAATCCCCGGCGGTGGCTACGCGTGAAGCGCAGACCGATTCCGCCCGGGCGATCGGCATCGACGTGGGCGGCACGAAGATCCTCGCCGCGGTGGTCTCGGGCGACGGGTCGGTCGGAGCGCTGCTGGAGCGGCAGACCGACGTCTCGTCGGAGCACGCGCTGCTCGCGATGTTGGACGGGATCGTCGAGGAACTTCGCGACGGCGACGACCTCATCGCGGCGCTCGGCTTCGGCCTGCCCTCGCGGATCGACCAGCGCCGCGGGCGTGCCGTCGCCTCGGTCAACATCCCGCTCACCGACGTCGACTTTCGCGACCGGATGCACGAGCGGCACGGCCTGCCGGTGGGGATCGACAACGACGCGAACGCCGCCGCGATCGCCGAGTGGCGCGTCGGCGCCGCGAGAGGCGCGAGCGACGTGGTGATGCTCACGCTCGGGACCGGGGTCGGCGGCGGCCTGATCCTCGGCGGAAAGCCATACCGGGGAGCGACCGGCAGCGGCGCGGAGCTCGGGCACATCGTCCTCGAGCTCGACGGAGCTCCGTGCCGGTGCGGCGGGCGAGGGCATCTCGAGTCCTTCGCCGCGGGGCCGGCGGCGGACGAAGTTGCGCGCCGCCTGTACGGCGAGGCCTCGGGGGCCCACGAGCTCGTGCGCCGCGCGCAGGCCGGAGAGGTCGAGGCGGTGGAGGCGCTTACCGGCATCGGTCGCTACCTCGGCGCGGGAATCGCGACGTTCGTGAACGTGTTCGAGCCGGAGCTGATCGTGATCGGCGGCGGATTCGGCGAGGCGGCCGGCGACCTCCTGCTCGGCCCCGCTCGGGAGGTGCTCGCGCAAGACGGGCTCTCGCCGAACCGCGACACCGTGCGGATCGTGGCGGCACAGCTCGGCTCGGACGCCGGTGTGATCGGCGCCGCGATGCTCGCGTTCGAGGCGCTCGACCTGGTGGCGTAGGGCTCGTGCCGCTCGCCGTCTGCGCGACACCGATCGGAAACCTCGAGGACGTGACGCTGCGCGTCTTGCGGGAGCTCCGGGAAGCGGACGTCGTGCTCGCGGAGGACACGCGCCACACGCGGCGGTTGCTCGAGCGCCATGGAATCTCGGCGAAGCTGCTCTCGTACCACGAGCACAACGAGGCGAAGCGGACCGCCGAGCTGCTGCCTCGGCTCCAGGCGGGGGAACGGGTCGCGCTCGTCAGCGACGCGGGGCTCCCGGCGATCAGCGATCCGGGGGCGCGGCTCGTCACCGCCGCGCTCGCTGCCGGCGTGCCGGTCACCGTCCTACCGGGCCCCTCAGCCGTCGAGACTGCGCTCGTCGTGAGCGGTCTCGTGGGCGAGCGCTACCAGTTCGTCGGCTACCTCCCGCGGCAGGAGCGCGCGGTGCTCGAGCTCGGGGAGGAGGTGGCGGGGTGGGCCTGGCCGGTCGTCGCGTTTGAGTCGCCGCAGCGGCTCGGGCGTTCCCTTTCTGATCTCGCGCGTGTGATTCCGGACCGCCGTTGCGCGGTCTGCAGGGAGCTGACGAAGCGGTTCGAGGAGGTCGCGGTTGGCACGGTCGCGGAGCTCGCCTCGCGCTTCCGCGAGCCGGTCAAGGGCGAGGTGACGCTCGTGCTCGGAGCGGCACAGCCGTCGCAGGAGGCGGTGGACGAGGAGGCGGCGGTGTCGGCGGTGGTGGAGCTCGTCGCCGGCGGCTTCCCTCGGCGCGGCGCGGCTGAGCTCATCGCCCGCCTCACTGGGATATCGGCGAATCGCCTCTATCGCAACTCCTTGTAAACAGATTTGACAACGACCGGGCAGCCTGATACGTTGGCTGTGGTTTGCAAAGCTGGCAACAGATTCGGTCGATGCTCGTTCGCCTGGTCGTGTGTGCGGCGCTCGCGGCTCTTGTCGCTCCGTCCGCGGCGAGCGGGTGGGCGTGGCCGGTGCAGGGCCCGGTCCTGCGCGCCTTCAGCTTCGCCTCCGATCCATATGCCGGCGGCCTCCATCGCGGGATCGACATCGGCGCGCCGACGGGTGCGCCGGTGGTCGCACCTGCGAGCGGAACGGTCACCTTCGCGGGAACCGTTCCGACCGGCGGCAGGACGCTCGCGATCGCGACCCGCGACGGGTACTCCGCGACGCTGCTCCATCTCGGCTCGCTCGACGTTGCGCGCGGTGCGGCGGTGAGCGAGGGGGACGTGGTCGGGACGGTCGGCCCGAGCGGCGTGCCGGAGCTGCCCGTGCCGTACGTCTACTTCGGCATACGCCGTGCCGCCGATCCGGAGGGCTACGTGGATCCGCTGCTGTTCCTGCCGCCGCCGGTCAAGTCGCCGCCCGCGGTGCCGCCCGGGCCTGCGCCTGCGCCCGTCCCAGC
>JBKPFI010000053.1:0-9213 GCA_046728775.1 Actinomycetota bacterium
ACGTACATCACGAAGCCGGAGCAGTCGAAGCCGCTCGGAGAGGCGCCGCCCCAGACGTACGGCGTCCCGAGGTACTGCATCGCGATCCCGACCACGCCGCCGTGTGACGGCGCCGGCGGGGGCGCGACGATCGGAGGGCTCGCGGGCGACGGCGCGGCCACCGCCACCGCGGGCGCCAGCGCCGCCTGGCGGGCGGCTGCCTGCTGCTGGGCCTGCTGCGCCTCGAGCTGCCGCTTCAGCGCGGCCTGCCGCGCGGCTTCCTGCGCCTTGAGGTGTTCGATCTCCCCGCGGATCGAGTTCAGGAGTGCCTTGCGCTGGCCGAGCTGCGTCTCGATCGAAGCGCGGGCCGCGTTGCGCTCCGCCACAACCTGCACCTGCTCGGCGTGGGCGTGCTTCAGGAACTGCTGGCGGTGCTTCACCTCGCGGCGGAAGCGGACGACCTGGCTCAGGACGAGCGTGTCCTGCTGGGAGACGCGGTCGACCGCGTCCATGCGGCTGAGCATGTCGTCGAGGCTCGACGCTCCCAGCAGGACGGCAAGGCCCGGGTTCTGGTCGCCTGAGGTGTACATGTCGACCAGGCGCGACGAGAGCTCCCTCTGCGCGTGCTTGAGGCTGTTCTGGGCGACTGCGAGCGCGTGGGTGTTCTCGGAGAGGTCGTGCTTGATCTTGTTCAGCTTGATGTTCGCGAGGTTGTACGCCTCGATCGCCTTCTCGAGGCTCGAGTCGAGCTGCTGGATCTGGCCGAGCACGCTCTGAGCCTCCGCCTCCTTCGAGGCGATCGTCGGATCCGCAACTGCGGGAGCAGCAGCCAAAGCGAAGGCTGCTGCCAACGCGATGACTAGTGCCGGCGCCTTACGTCTGGTCGAGCAAAAGGGGGGCTGGAGGCTCGACAGGCGCCCTCGTGAGAGGGGCCGGTTCGTCACTGGCGCGGCACCTTAACAACCTCACCGGATGACCGCAAACGGTTTCCGTAACCCATATGGGGGATTTCGCGTAGCTCCTGCAGGCCGGCGCGAAGTCGTTTGCTACGGTGCCGCGTCGTGTCGGGGGAGAAGCGCACGCTCCGGTATTGGCCGCTGCTCCTCACGGCCCTCCTCGTGCTCGCCGGCCTCGTTCCCGCGACGGTCGGCGCCGACTCCGCCTCCAGCCTGCGCGACCGCGCCGCGGAGCTGAAGCAGCAGAACGCCGATCTTGCAGCACAGTCCCGAGGGGTCGTCCTGGAGCTGTACTCGCTCGACTCGCGCCTCGCACGGGAGCGCGCGCGGCTCGTCGAGCTGAGGATGCGAACCGCGGAAGTGAAGGCTGATCTCGTCGCGGCCCGCCGGCAGCTCCGTGTCGCGCGCCACACGCTCACCGTCGCGCAGCGCTCTCTCGCCCGCCGCCTGCAGCTCCTCTACGAGCAGGGCGACTCGGATCCCGTCGCGGTTGTTCTCGGCGCCACGTCCGTGGCGGACGCGCTGGGAAGCCTCGACTCGCTCAACCGGATCGCCGATCAGGACCGCGCCGTGATCGCACAGACGCAGAGCGCGAAGCGGACCGCAACGAAGCTCACGCGGGCCCTTCTGCAGAAGGAGCGCGATCTGCAGCACCTGGCGCAGGAGGCGGCGCAGTCGACGCTCGTGCTCGAGCAGGCGCGCTCCCAGCGGGCCGCGTACCTCGGGCAGCTCGCGGGGAAGCAGCGCGTGAACGCGGCCGCGATCGCCGCCTTCCAGCAGCAGGCGCTCGCCGTGGAGGCTCAGGCGCGCCAGGTCGCGGTCAGCTCCTCGCAGCCGGCGTCGCCCACGGGCATCTCTCCCGACGGCCGGACGATGACCGTCGTCGCGACCGGCTACTCGATGCAGGGCAGCACGGCGACGGGAGCGCCGACGGGCTGGGGCGTCGTGGCCGTCGACCCGAGCGTGATCCCACTCGGGACGGGAATGACGATCCCGGGGTACGGCTCGGGCGTCGCCGCGGACACGGGCTCCGCGATCCAGGGCGCGACGATCGACCTCTGGTTCCCGACGCTCGCGCAGGCGCGCGCCTGGGGTCGGCGGACCGTCACGATCACGCTGCACTGAGTAGACTCCTCCCGCCGCCGCGCGAACCGGGGGAGGTGCGCCCTGAGCGAGACCGTCGAAGTCCAGAACGAGCGCAGCGCGAGCAGCGTCCGGGTATTGCTCGTCGACGACCACGACCTCTTCCGCACCGGCCTGCGCAACCTGCTCGAGGAGCGCGGCGTCCAGATCGCGGGTGAGGCGGGCGCCGGCGCCGATGCCGTCAGGCTCGTGCGCGAGCTCGCGCCGGACGTGGTCGTGATGGACCTGCACATGCCCGGGATGAGCGGTATCGAGGCGATCCGCCAGATCCACGGCTTCGCGCCGCTCACACGGGTGCTCGTGCTGACGATCTCCGACCAGGACGACGACGTCCTCGACGCGATCCTTGCGGGCGCGTGCGGCTACCTGCTCAAGGACTCGTCCGTCGACGAGTTGATCCGCGGCATCGTCGCCGCGGCGGTCGGCGAGTCGCTCGTGTCCCCGGCGATCGCCGGGAAGGTGCTGCAGCAGGTGCGCGCGACCGCGGTCTCACCCGAGGCCGCCGACACCCTTCGCGCCGAGCTCTCGGAGCGCGAGCTCGACGTGCTCAAGCTGATCGCGGCCGGCAACGACAACGCGATGATCGCCGCGCAGCTGCACATCAGCCCGAAGACCGTTAAGAACCACATCTCGAACATCCTGATGAAGCTGCAAATCGAGAACCGCATCCAGGCGGCGGTGTACGCCGTCCGCAGCGGGCTCGTCTAGCCGAGCGAGCGGACTTCGGTGGCGCGGGCTCTCAGTTGCGAGAGGGTCCCGCGCAGGCTCGCGAGCATGCTCGCGTTGCTCGAGAGGCGGCTCGAGACGCAGGCCAGCTCCTTCGCCTTCAGCTCCTGGTTGCCATCGTCAAGCTCGCCGGCCAGTTCCGACATGCGGCGCTCGAGCCGCCAGCGCTCCGCCTCCAGCGCCAGCGCGTGGGCGTAGCCGTCGGTGAGCGTCCGCTCGAGGCGGGCAAGCGTCGCCGGCTCCTCGGTGGAGGGGTCGGCGAGCAGCTCGTCGATCTGCTCGAGGAGTGCTGGAATCGTGTCGGGTGACAAGTGACGGCCTCGTGCTCGATTATCAGGCCGCGCTCGCTACGCCGACAAGGGCCGCGCGGCCTATCGCGAGGGGGTCCGAGGCCCAACCTTGACGCCGTCGGCGGCCCTCCGAACAATGCAGCGGATGACCCGCCGCCGACTGCCGGTCGTCGCCGCCCTCGCGCTCGCCCTGGCCGCCCCGGCCGGGGCCGGCGGCGCCGACGCACCGCTCGCGAAGCGACTGGCCCGCGCGCTCGTCGTGCCGCACGTCGCGCAGGCCCGCACGGGCGCCGTGGCAATCGACCTGCAAACGGGCGAGACGGTCTTCGCCGAGCACGACGGGCTGCCGCTCGTGCCCGCCTCGAACGAGAAGCTCGCTGTCGCCTACGCCGCGTTCGCGACGCTCGGCGCGGGCTACCGGATCGAGACCGACGTCCTCGGCCGCGGCGAGCAGGTCGGGAACGTCTGGCGCGGGAGCCTCGTCCTCGTCGGCCACGGTGACCCAACGCTCTCGAGCGCGAACCTCGTGGCGCTCGCGCGCCAGGTGCGCGCGGCCGGGATCAGGCGCGTCACCCGCGGGATCGTCGGCGACGAGTCGTTCTTCGACGCGCGCCGCACGGGCGCCGGCTGGAAGTCCTGGTTCTACGTCAACGAATGCCCGCCGCTGTCGGCCCTCACCGTCGACCGCGGCCGCTACTACGGCCACACTGCGAGGAACCCCGCACTCGCCGGCACGCTGCTCTTCCGTAACGCGCTACGCCGCGTCGGTATCTCGGTCGGCGGGGCAGGAACGGGCCGCATGCGCGCCGACGACGTACCCGTGGGCGCCGTGGCATCCGCCCCGCTCTCGGAGATCGTCCGCTGGATGGGCCGCGTCAGCGACAACTTCACGGCGGAGCTACTGCTCAAGCAACTCGGCACGGTCGACGGGGGGCTCGGGACGAGTGCGCGCGGCGCGGCCGTCGTCCGCACGGCGCTCACCCAGGCGGGGGTGCCGCTCGCGGGAGTGAAGGTCGTCGACGGCTCCGGCCTGTCCTCGCTCGACCGGCTCACGACGAGAGCGCTGGCGGCCCTCCTCCGCGCCGTCTGGGCCGACCCCGAGGTCCGCCCGTACTTCATCGCCTCGCTGCCGGTCTCCGGGATCCGCGGGACGCTCGCCGACCGGATGCGCCGCCCGCCTGCACGCGGGAACGTGTTCGCCAAGACCGGCACGACGTCGCTCGCATCGGCGCTCTCCGGCTACGTGAGGCGCCGCTACGTGTTCTCCGTGCTCCAGAACGGCAGCCCGGTCTCCTCGTACTGGGCGCGCCGGGCGCAGGACCGCTTCGCGACCGCGCTAGCCGGCCAGTAGCTTCTCGAGCGCGGCCTCGTCCAACACGGGCACGCCGAGCTGCTGGGCCTTTGCGAGCTTCGAGCCGGGGCTCTCGCCGACTATCACGCCGGTCGTCTTCTTCGAGACGGAGTCGCCGATCTTTGCCCCCCTCGCTTCGAGCGCCTTCCGCGCCTCGTCGCGGCTGAAGCCCTCCAGCGTCCCGGTGATGACGTAGGTGGACCCGCTCAGCGGCCCCTCGACCGGACGTTCCTCGGCGCCCGCCTCGAAGCGCAGCCCGAGCCCGCGCAGCTCCTCGACGAGCGCGCGATTGTCGTCGTCGGCGAACCACTCGGCGATCGCCTCGGCGCGCTCCGGACCGATCCCCTCCACCTCGACGATCTCCTCCTGGGACGCCTTCACCAGGCGGTCGACGTCGCCGAAATGCCGCGCGAGGTTCTGGGCGGTGACCCAGCCGACGTCCGGGATGTTCAACCCGAAGAGGACCCGGCTGAAGGAGACGCGCGTGCGGGAGTCCTCGATCGCGGCGCTGACGTTGGAGGCGCTCTTCTCCTGGAAGCCGTCGAGCTCGAGTAGCTGCTCCTTCGTCAGCCGGTAAAGGTCGGGCAGCGAGCGCACGAGGCCGAGATCCCACAGCCGCCGCACGAGCTGCTCGCCCACGCCCTCGATGTCGGCGGCGGCCATCACCCAGTTGTTGAGGGTCTCCAGGCCGCGCGAAGGGCAGGCGCGGTTCGGGCAGCGGTGCATGGCCTCGCCCTCCGGCCTGACCACGTTTGCCCCGCAAAGAGGGCACTTTTCGGGCATCCGGAACGGCTTCGTCCCCTTCGCGTGCGGCCCGGCCGGACCGACGATCTGGGGGATCACGTCACCCGCCCGCTGGACGATCACACGGTCGCCCTCGCGGATGTCCTTGCGGTTGATGTCCTCCTCGTTGTGCAGCGTCGCGCGCGAGACGGTGACCCCGCCGACCTGCACCGGCTCGAGCATCGCCCACGGGTTGAGCGCGCCGGTCCGGCCGACACGGATTGCGATCTTGTGCAGGGTCGTCTCGGCGGTCATCGGCGCCCACTTGAAGGCGCGCGCCCAGCGCGGCCGCTGGTGGAGCTGGCCCAGGACCGCCTGCTGCTCGAGCGAGTCGACCTTGATCACGATCCCGTCGATCTCGTAGTCGAGCTCCGCGCGCTTGCGCTCCCACTCGTTGCAGCGCTTCGCGACCTCCTCGATCGACTCGAGCCGCTCGGCGAACGGGTTCGTGCGGAAGCCGTGCTCGCGCAGCCACTCGAGCTCCTCCCAGTGCGACGCGAGGCGCAGGCCCTCGGCGACGCCGAGGCCGTAGACCCAGACCGCGAGCGGCCGCGAGGCCGTGATCGAGGAATCCTTCTGCCGCAGCGAGCCCGCGGCGGCGTTGCGCGGGTTCGGCGCGAGCTTCTGGCCGAGCTCGGCGATGCGCGCATTCAGCTCGCGGAAGCCGCTCAGCGGCATGTAGACCTCGCCGCGAACCTCGGCGAGCGAAGGCGCGTCGCTGCCGCGCATCTTCAGCGGGACCGACGGGATCGTGCGCAGGTTGACCGTCACGTCCTCGCCCTGCACGCCGTCGCCTCGCGTCGCGCCGCGCGAGAGCAGGCCGTCCTCGTACGTGAGGTTGATGGCGAGGCCGTCGATCTTAGGCTCGATCACATAGGCGACCGGCTCGTCGGAGTCGAGCCGCCTGCGCACGTCCTCGGCCCATTTGAAGAGGCTCTCGTCGTCGGCCACCTTCTCGAGCGACCCCATCGGCGTCAGGTGCTGCACCTTTGCGAAGCGATCGCTGAGGGGTGCCCCGACGCGCTGAGTCGGCGAGTCGGGCGTAATCAGATCCGGGTGCTCGTCCTCGAGCGCCTTGAGCTCGTCGAAGAGCCGGTCGTACTCCGCGTCGGAGATCTCCGGATCGTCGAGGACGTGGTAGCGGTAGAGGTGGTGGTCGACCTCCTCGCGGAGCTCCTCGAGGCGCTGCTGAGCGTCCTTCTGCGTCCGTGTCGCCATCGCGCCGATCCTACCCAGGGCCTACCATGCCGCCGTGCGCGTCGCGGTCACCGTCGCTCTCGCGCTGGCCTTCGCCGCTCCGGCCCAGGCGCTCGTGCTGCAGTTCCGGATGCCCTCGGCGAACATCGGCTGCATCTTCAGTTCCGAGCCCGGAGATGGCGGGCCCTACCTGCGCTGCGACATCCTCAGCGGCCTGAAGCCGCAGCCGAAGCGGGCCTGCGACCTCGATCTGACCGGGTTCGCGTTGACTCTACGCGGCCGCGCGACGGTGGTCTGCGCAGGCGACACCGCGGTCAACCGGCGGGCGAAGGTGATCCGCTACGGCTCGAAGTGGTCTCGCGGCGGATTCTCGTGCCTCTCGCGCCGGACCGGCCTGCGCTGCCGCAACCGCAGCGGGCATGGCTTCGTCCTGAGCCGCGCGCACTCCTATCGCTTCTAGTAGCGGACCGAGACGAGGTAGAGGCCCCACGGGGGCGCGGTCGTGCCGGCCTCGCTGCGCTCACGGGAGTCGAGTAGACGAGCCAGGTCTTCCGGCGGGCGCTCAAGCATCGTCCCCACGAGCGTCCGGACCATGTGCCGCAGAAACGAGTCGGCGGTGATCTCGAGCTCCAACGCGTCGCCTCGGCGATGCCAGACGGCGGACTCCACGTTCCGCAGGAATTCCCGGTGCTGGGTCTCGGACGGCGTGAAAGCGCGGAAGTCGTGCTCGCCCAGCAGGAGGTCCGCCGATTCCGCGAGCTTCTCCTCGTCGAGCCGATGCGGGTACCACCACGAGCGGTGCGTCTCGAACGGCGCGCGTTCGCGGCGGCGGTAGACGCGGTAGCGGTAGCTACGGGCCTCTGCCGAGTGGCGGGCGTGGAAGTCGGGCCACGCCTCCTCCGCGGCGACCACCGCGACGTCGTCCGGAAGCTCCGCGTTCAGGGCTGCAGCGGCGCGCTCGACCGGCGCTCCGCCGTCGACCTCTACCGACGCGACCTGGCCGAGCGCGTGCACGCCGGTGTCTGTCCGCCCGGCGACCGCCAACTGGGACCAGCCCGGGTAGACCCGCGCGAGCGCGTCTCGCAGCGTGCCCTCCACGGTCCTCAGGCCGGGCTGTGCGGCCCAGCCGCGAAAGCCGGTCCCGTCGTACTCGAGTGTCATCCTCAGGCGCACGTCAGGAGCCCCTGACTGAGTTTGTAAGGCGTTCCTTATGATCTAGGTACTTGCGATTTGTCTGGTACACTACACACATGACAGCAAGCCAGGTCTTTCTCCTGCAGCGGGTTCAGCCCGCGCTCACGGGCCTGATCGACGGCTCCCTCTCGACGATCGCGCCGATCTTCGCGGTGGCGCTCTACACGCACAACCCGCATGCGGCCTTCATCGCGGGGACCGCGACGGCGATCGCGGCCGGGATCAGCATGGCCTACTCCGAGGGCCTGTCCGACACCGGCGAGCTCACCGGCCGCGGGAGTCCGGTGATTCGGGGCGCGATCACCGGCGCGGGCACGTTCACCGGCGGGATCCTGCACACGCTGCCGTTCCTGATCCCGCACTACCGCGTCGCGCTGCTGCTCGCCGCGATCGTGGTCGGCTTTGAGCTCGTCGCGCTCGCCTGGCTGCGCTGGCGGTTCTTCAAGACGAGCTTCGTCAGCTCGCTCGCCTACGTCACCCTCGCGGGGATCGTGATCGCCGGCGTAAGCGCCACGCTCGGCGCTACTGGGTAAGACGGCCCGCGCCGGCCAAGCTGCCGCGGCCTCTTATGGTCGGCGTCGCAAGCGACGCCTTAGGCTTCGACCGTTTCTTCCCGGCGGGCGCGCCGCGGCCGGGGCGCCTCGGCCTCCGGCAGGAAGTCGACGAGCGCGAGGTAGACCATCTCCGCCGAGTCGCCCGGGCGCGGCCCGATGCGGACGATCCGCGAGTAGCCGCCCGGCCGGTTCGCGAAGCGCGGCCCGACGTCGCTGAAGAGCTTGTGCACGACGTCCTGCGAGCGCAGGTAGGCGAGGGCCTGCCGCCGCGCGTGGACGCCGCCTCGGCGGCCGAGCGTGATCATCTGCTCGGCGATCGGCTTGACCTCCTTCGCCTTCGCCGCGGTCGTCTTGATGCGGCCGTGCTCGATCAGGGCGCCCGTGAGGTTGGCGTAGAGCGCCTTGCGGTGCGAGGCGTCGCGGCCCAGCTTCCTGCCCGACCGCCGGTGTCTCACGCGGAGGGGCCTTCCTCGCCGCGCAGGTTCAGGCCGTGCGTGGCGAGCGTCTCCTTGACCTCTTCGATCGACTTCTTGCCGAAGTTCGGGATCGCGGCGAGCTCGTTCTCGGTCTTCGTGACCAGGTCGCCGATCGTCTCGATGCCGACGCGCTTGAGGCAGTTGTACGAGCGGACGCCGAGCTCGAGCTCCTCGATCGGGAAGTTCTCCATCCCGTGCGCGAGCGCGGGCTCGGCCTGCGCCTCGGCCGCCGCCTGCTCGCCGAAGCCTTCGATCCGGTCGATGTCGGTGAAGATCGCGAGCTGGCGGATCAGGATCTCGGCCGCCTGGCCGATCGACTCGCGCGGGTCGATCGAGCCGTCGGTGGTGACGTCGATCCGCAGCTTGTCGTAGTCGGTGCGCTGGCCGACGCGGGCCGCCTCGACGTCGTACGAGACGCGCCGCACCGGCGAGAAGATCGAGTCGATCGGGATGACGCCGATCGTGTGCTCGGGCCCGCGGTTGAGCTCGGCCGGGACGTAGCCGCGGCCGCGCCCGATCGTGAGCGTAACCTCGAGCTTGCCCTTCTCGGACAGGTTCGCGATT
>JBKPFI010000230.1:0-7024 GCA_046728775.1 Actinomycetota bacterium
TACTCGCCGGCGAGCTTCGAGACCGCGTACGTCCAGCGCGCCTCGCCGACCGATCCCTGCGAGGTGACGTGCGTCTCCTCGACCTTGTACGCGTGCGTGCCGAAGACCTCGCTGGTCGAGAAGTCGATCAGCCGCTCGACCGTTCCCGCTTCCTGCGCTGCCTCGAGCACGTTCGACGTCCCGATCAGGTTCACGCGCATCGTCCGCACGGGGCTCTCGAGCACCTTGTCGACGCCCGCGATCGCTGCGAGGTGGACGACGTGCGTCGCGCGCTTCGTCAGCTCGCGGAGCAACCCCAGGTCGAGCACGTCGCCCTCGACGAAGCGCAGGTTCGGATGCTCGGCGAGGTCGGTCCCGGTGAGCGAGTCGCGGTGGAGGTTGTCGAGCACGACGATCTCGTTGTCCTGGACGAGCCGCCGCGCCAGCGAGGTGCCGATGAAGCCCGCCCCGCCCGTCATCAGGATCTTTTTCCCGCTCAGAGGCACGATCGCGGAGTCTACCGGCGCCCCTAGACCGCTTACGGCTCACGTCCACTGGGTCGATCGGTCACTTCAGAGGGGCGCACGGGCAGAGCCCGCGCGCCCTGACACGGCACCGCAAGCGGCCCCTTGGACCAAACTTCAAGCCGTGATCGCGCAGCAGCTCGGCCGCCTCGCCAAGCACTCCGCCATCTACGGCCTCGGCGCAGTCGCCGCGCGGCTGATCAGCGTCTTCCTGCTGCCGGTCGTGACGCACTACCTCTCGCGCTCCGACCTCGGCGCCGTCGACACGCTGCTCGCGCTCTCGATCGTGCTCGTGATCGTCCTGCGCGCCGGGATCTCGATGGCGTTCTTCCGCTTCTACTTCGACGCCGAGGACGAGGCCGGCCGGACGCGCGTCGTGCGCACGTCGTTCTGGTTCACGATGGCGTCCGCAACGCTGGGCCTGATCGTCGGCGTCGCCCTTGCGCCGCAGATCTCGCAGTGGCTCTTCTCGACCCATTCGCGGACGACGCTCGTCCAGATGGCGTTCGTCTTCCTCTGGGCGCAGATGAACTACGAGCAGCTGACGTCGCTCTTCCGGGTCGAGGAGCGCTCGGTCGCGTACGTCGCGGCGACGCTCGTGAACGTCGTCATCACGGTGGCGGCGACGATCCTGCTCGTCGCGGTCTGGGACCAGGGTGCCGTCGGCGTGATCGTCGGCAACTTCACCGGCACGCTCGTCGTCTACTTCGTCCTGCTCGCGTACCGGCGCTTCCAGCTCGGGCTCGAGTTCGACCGGCCGCTCTTCCGCCAGATGCAACGCTTCGGGCTGCCGCTCGTGCCGTCCGGGCTCGCGCTCTGGGCGATCGACTTCGCCGACCGCTTCTTCCTGCTCAAGCTCAAGGATGCGGCGGAGGTGGGGCTCTACTCGGTCGGCGTCCGCGTCACGAGCGCGATCCTGCTGCTGCTGATCGCGCTGCGGACCGCCTGGCCCGCCTTCGCGTACTCGATCAAGGAGGACTCGGAGGCGAAGAGCACCTATGCGTTCGTGCTCACGTACGTCCTGCTGGCGACCTGCTGGGCGTCGCTCGCCCTGTCGCTGCTGGCGCCGTGGATCGTGCGCCTGCTCACGGCGCCCGCGTTCTACGGAGGCGCGCGGGTGGTGCCGCTCCTCGCCTTCGGCGCGACGGCGTTCATCGCCTTCAACGTGATGGCGATCGGGATCGGCCGCGCCAAGAAGACGCAGTTCAACTGGGTTGTGACCGGGATCGCCGCGACCGTCGCGATCGGGCTGAACTTCGCGCTGATCCCGCCATACGGGATGATCGG
This sequence comes from Actinomycetota bacterium, assembly GCA_046728775.1. Classification (GTDB taxonomy): domain Bacteria; phylum Actinomycetota; class Thermoleophilia; order Gaiellales; family Gaiellaceae; genus AC-32. The sequence continues at coordinate 1,791 of JBKPFI010000230.1, forward strand.
CGCCGCGATCTCGACGCTCGTCGCCTACACGGTCATGTTCGCCGGGATGACGGTGCGCGCGCAGCAGGTGTTCCCGGTGCCGTACCAGTGGCGGCGGCTCGCGACGGTCGTCGGCGCCGCGGTGGCGCTAACGGTGCTCGGGAAGGGGCTCGACGTCCCGCTCGCGGGCGCGGTCGCCCTGAGCGCCGTCTACCCGCTGCTCCTGCTGCTGCTCGGGTTCTACCTCCCGGTGGAGCTGCGCCGGATCCGCGCGCTCGTCTCGCCGGCGCGGTAGCGCCGCAGCCAGGCCGATCGCGCCCCAGACCATCGGGTCCTCGAAGAACGCGCTGTAGAAGAGGCTGTGCACCGCGATCGCGGCGACGACGAGCCCGAATGCGAGCGCGGCGAGCCCAGGCAGATCGCGCCCGAAGCGGCGGAAGGCGAACAGGAGCGCGGACGCGAGCAGCCAGCCGTACAGCAGCAGCCCGGGGAAACCTCCCTCGGCGAAGACGGTCACGGGCGTCGTGTGCGAGGCGGCCGAGCTGGGCTCGCGCCGCCTGAGGTGCGTGAGCTCGGCGTAGGAGCGCGCGAAGCCGCCGATCCCCACTCCGGCGACCGGATGATGCACCGCGATGCGAAGCCCGTTGCGGATGAGCTTGCCGCGGCCGCTGGTGATGCTCTTGCCGGCCGAGCCCTTGCCGAAGACGTCGTGGCGGACGTTCGGAACCGCTAGCGCCCCCGCCACGGCGACGAGGGCCACCGCCGCGGCGAGGATCAGGCCGGGCCGCTTGCCCCATGCGAACATCGCGGCGAGCACGACGCCGGCGACGAGGGCGGCGAAGCTGGATTGCGAGTAGGAGAGGAAGAGCCCGCCCCAGATCGCGGCGATCACGACGGTGCCGCCGATCAGCACCCGCCGGTCGCGCGTGAAGAGCACTGCGACGAGGCACGCGAGGATCGCGACGACGAGGAAGCGCCCGTACACCGACGGATCCCAGAAGACGGAGTTGACGCGGTAGAAGGGCGCGAAGGCATTGGAGACGAGCAGCTTCGGGTTCCAGAAGACCTCGCGCGTCTCGTACTGGTAGAGCCCGATCGCCGAGAAGACGAGCGCCATCGCCGCGAGCTCGACGAGCAGCCCGAGCGCCCAGAGCCGCCGCCACGGCAGGCGCGCGAGCACGATCGCGAGCAGGCCGAACGGCAGGTAGAAGAAGAGCAGGTCGATCGAGCCCTGGCGCAGATCGTCCGTCCAGAGGATTGAGAGGCCGACCCAGGCGACGAACGCCGCGAGAGGCCAGGCGACCGGGCCCAGCTCCCGGAAGCGCGAATCGCCCTTCGCGAGCTCCCACGCGAGGAGCAGCCCAGCGGCGGCCACGACGGCGTAGAGCGGGATGAGGAGGTTCGCCTCGGTCGAGCCGACGGTGACGTGAACGCGGGCCGCGACGCAGGCGAGCGCCACGAAGGGGAGCACGAACGGCCACCGGTGGAACACGGCGGCGCCCGCGGCAGCGAGGGCGAGGCCGACGACGGCTGCGGCGGCGAACAGCGGCCGGTGCCCGTGCGGGAGCAGGTAGAGACCGAGCAGCACGGCTCCGAGCGCCCAGGCCGCGAGGCCGGCCGGCCGCTGCCAACCGGGGCGACCGACGAGCACCAGCGCCAGGCCTGCGGTGCCGACGACCCCGCCGGCCCGGGCGAGCTCCGCCGTCACGGCGTGACCACCACGACCGCCCGCGCCTCGTGGCCCTTCACCGCTACGCGCAGCACGTAGCGGCCGACCGCGGGAGCCTTCAGGACGAGGATCCTCGCCCTCCGCACCTCGTTCACCTTGTCGAAGTGGACCGAGTAGCGCCTCGCATCGGTCAGCGCCCGAAAGCCGAACCGCTTCCCAGTCCTCGCCCTGACCGAGTGTGGCCGCAGCTCGACGTAGCGGATGAAGACGGGCAGCGCGCGGCTCGGCAGCCCGAGGTTCGTAGCCAGGTCGTTCGCACGCAGCCTGATGACGTGACGGCCCGGCTTGATTCCGCGCGCCGCTTTGCCGCCCCAGTCGATCCTTCCGGCCCTGAGGTACTGCTTCTTCGTCGTGCGGCGATCGCCGTCCACGTACAGGATCGCTTGGGCGAGCTCGCTCGTCCGGTAGCGGATCTGAATGCGCTCGTTGCGAAAGTCGCCGTTGGGCGAGAAGACGTGCGGCGCCACGGAGACCAGCCGGATCGCGGGCGGCGTAGCGTCCATCCGGATCCGGTTCGGCAAGAGGATCGTGCGGCGCTCGTCCGCGAGGTGGACGCGCGGCCTGTACGTGCCGTCGGGGACGACATGGTTGGCGTCGTCGCGCCCGTTCCAGGTGAACTGCTGCGCGCCGCGACGCGCTGGAAGCGAGCTGGCGAGCGTGCGGACGACGTCGCCGTCGCTGTTCACGATCGCCACCGTCAGGCGGTCGGGCTTGCGCAGGACGAAGACGATCGAGGCGCGGGCGTTTGCCAGCGAGTCCGGCGCGACCCACTTGCTCACGGCGGTGTGGGTGATCGGGCTCCGCTCGAGCTTGAGCTGCTCGGTGACCGCGAAGGCCGCGGCCGTGCAGCCGAGGAGAGCCAGCACGAGTGCCGTCGGCAGGATCCGCGCCACGAGGGGCGAGTCTAGTCCGAACTCAGCGAGGTCTCCGCCCTTGACGGGCGTCGTCCCAAACGGGAGACGAAGCCCCAGATCGCGAGGCCAAGCGCGGCCGCGATCGCACCCGCCGCGATCGCGTAGTCGGCGCCCGCGAAGTCGATCAGCTTCACGCCGCTGAGCATCAGCACGCTCGCGAGCCCGAGCCGTAGGAGGCGGTCGGGAACCTTGCGCGTGAACTGGCTCGAGATCAAAACGCCGGGGATCGAGCCGGTCAGGAGCCAGCCCATCGTGCGCAGGTCGACGTTGCCTGCGGCCAGGTGCCCGAAGCCGGCGACCCAGAGCAGCGCCGCCGCATGGAAGATGTCCGTGCCGACGATCTTCGGCAGCGTCAGCGGGAAGACGAGCACCATCACGAGCCCGAAGAACGTGCCGCTACCGACCGAGGTCAGGCCGACGACGAAGCCGCAGGTCGCCCCGAGCGCGAAGGCGATCAGCCGGTCACGCCGCGTGAGCAGGAAGGGCTCGTCGCTCGGCTGGATCCCACGCTGCAGGAAGGTCTTCGCGGCGAGGCCGATCCCGCCGACCACGAGGGCGGCGCCCACCGCGTAGGCCTCGATGTCCTCGGCACCGCTCGAGTGGTGCTTCAGCCACGTCGCGAGGGCCACGCCAAGCAGCGACATCGGTCCCGAGCCGAGGAACATCCAGAAGGTCAGCCGCGCGTGAACGGTGCCGAGCCGCCGGTGCCGAACCGCGCCGAAGCTCTTGAAGATCGCGCCGTGGAGGACGTCCGTTCCGACCGCGAGCGTCGGCTTGAAGCCGAAGAAGATGACCAGGATCGGGGTCAGAAGCGAGCCGCCGCCCATTCCGGTCATCCCCACGAGCAGCCCGATCAGCAGGCCGCTGAGGGTGAACTGCCAGGTCATCGGTGCCCCTTCCGGTGATGGTGCTCCGGCTCTCGGTCGCTACCACCAAGCCAGAGTCCCCATTCGTCCGCGGCGCAGGCTGGCAGCCTGCGCAAGGGCGAGGGAGGGCGCTGGCGCAGCGTGATAGCGGGCGAGAGACGAGCGTCCATCGCTGGGAGGGGCACTATTAGCGGCGGTATGCGTCGATCAGCACCTCGGCAACCTCAGGACGGCTGAACTCGACCGGAGGCAGCTCGCCCTCGGCGAGTAGCTCCCGCACCTTCGTGCCCGAGAGGAAGACGTGGTCGTCGCCCCCGTGCGGGCAGGTCTTCGGCGTCGCCATCTGGCCGCAGGCGCGGCAGTAGAACGCGTGCTCGAAGAACATCGGCTCGATGTCGAGCTCGTGCGGCTCGAACTCGTCGAAGATCAGCTGCGCGTCGTAGGTGCCGTAGTAGTCGCCGACGCCCGCGTGGTCGCGCCCGACGATGAAGTGCGAGCAGCCGTAGTTCTTGCGGCAGATCGCGTGCCAGATCGCCTCCCGCGGCCCGGCGTAGCGCATCGCCGCCGGGAACGCGGAGACGAGCACGCGGCCCTCCGGGTAGTAGTTCTCGACGAGCACGCGGTAGCACTCGACCCGGGTCGCAGCGGGAACGTCATCCGACTTCGTCTCGCCCACGAGCGGATGGATCAGGAGGCCGTCGACGGTCTCGAGCGCGCCCTTGGTCAGGTACTCGTGCGCGCGGTGGATCGGGTTGCGCGTCTGAAATCCGACGACGCGCCGCCAGCCGCGCTCCGCGAAGATCGCGCGCGTCTGCGCCGGGTCGAGCGCGAGCTCGGGAAACGGCGGCTCGATCCGGTCGAAGACGGTCACACGCCCGGCGAGGTAGATCGGCTTCTGCTCGTAGAGCCGCTTGACCCCGGGATGCGCCTCGTCGGTGGTGCGGAAGCAGCGTTCGGCCTCGCGTTCCTTGTCGTACTCGTAGGCCTGCTCGACGTCGAGCACGGCCAGGGGCGTTTCCGCCGCGTCCGTCAGCGCCGCACGGTCGCCGGCAGGCTCACGGTCGACCGCGAGGCAGACCGGCAGCGCCCACGGAAGGCCGTTGCCGAGCCGCATCTCGTCGACCACCCGCTCGTAGTCGTGGCGGGCCATGAAGCCCTCGAGCGGCGAGAGCGCGCCGCTCGCGAGCATGTCGAGGTCGGAGAGCTCACGCGGGGTGAGCGCGATCTGCTCGAGCCTCTCGACGCCGTCAGGGCGCGGTCCGGTGCGGTCGACCAGCTTCCCCCCGTGCGGCTGGATCAGATGTGCCGTCTGCGTGACCGTCACGCCGCGACCTCCTTCGCCTCCGGCTCAGTCGCGCGTGGGAAACCATGTTTCGCCCGCGAGCCCCCTTCTTTTCCTGGGCTCGCCGCAGCCCGCGCGCCGCGCAGGTCGGCGCGCGTGCTGAGGATCTCGATCCGGGGAACCTCCCGGTTCCCCATAACCCCCTCCCCATCGCCGCTCACGCGGCGACCTTGGTCGAGACCAGACCGAGCTCCTCGAGCTTCGCGACGACAAGCGCGGCCGACTCCTCCGGCTCGAGCTCCTCGGTGTCGACGACGAGCTCTGGATTCACGGGCTCCTCGTAGGGATCCGAGACGCCGGTGAACTCCGTGATCTCGCCCTTGAACGCCTTCTCGTAGAGCCCCTTCACATCACGCTGCGCACACGCGTCCACCGATGCCTTGACGTAGACCTCGACGAAGGTG
>JBKPFI010000194.1:0-1669 GCA_046728775.1 Actinomycetota bacterium
CTGCGGCGTCGCGTGAACGTAGAGGGTGTCGTCGAGCCTTGCCGAGAACGGCAGCTCGGTCAGCCACTCGACTTGGTCCTCGTCCAGCCGCTCCAGGAGCCAGGCGAGCCCCTCGTCGTCACCGTATTGCGGGTCCCGCACGCGGTCGGCGTTCCCCCGGATGCAGCGCGCGTTCGGCACCGAGCGCAGCAGCTCGACGACCTCCCGCGGCTGCGGCGGGCCGGCGGCGACGTCCCCGCCGACCACGATCGCGTCGACACCCTCCCGCTCGACCTCCGCCAGCACTGCCTCCAGCGCGGGCACGTTCCCGTGGATGTCGTAGAGCGCGGCGACCCTCAACTACTCGACGATCTCGAGCAGCACGCGTCCCTCGCGGCGCGTGGCCGACGCACGGACCACCGTTCGCAGCGCCCGCGCGATCCTGCCCTGGCGGCCGATCACCTTGCCCACGTCGTCCGCGGCGACGTGGAGCTGGATCACAGTGTCGCCGTCGCGCTCGACCTCCTCGACCCGCACGGCGTCGGGCTCGTCGACCAGGCGGCGCGCCAGGTACTCGACCAGGTCAGCCGACGTCGCTCTGTTCCTCTCCGCTCCCACGGAGGAAACCATGTTTTCCCCGTGTGCCCCCTTCTTCCAGGCACGCCTCGAGTCCCGCGCCGCGCATGTCGGCGCGTGACACGAGGACGCACCTGCGGGAAACCTCCCGGTTTCCCGAGACCCTTCCCCAGTGGGCGCTCCGCCGCCGAAGGCTCACGCCTTCGCCGGCTCCTCACCGACACCCTTGGCCTTGAGCAGGCGGGCGACGGTTGCCGACGGCTGCGCGCCCTTCGAGAGCCAGTCGCGCACCTTCTCCTCGTCGAGCTCGATCGTCGACGGGTCGGTCTGCGGGTTGTAGCGGCCGACGATCTCGAGGAACTTGCCGTCCCGCGGCGAGCGCGAGTCCGCCGCGACGATGCGGTAGACGGGGTTCTTCTTCGACCCGACGCGGGTCAACCTCAGCTTGACTGCCAAACGGTTACCTCCGTGACTTGGACTTCTTCTTGCGCTTGCTCTTGCGCTTCTTCGTTGCGGAGCGCGACGGGCCATTCTGTCCGGCCGCGAGCCCCGGCTGGCCGGGCAGGGCGGGCATCTTGCCCTTCCCGAGCTGCTTCATCATCTTGGCCATCTGCTTGCGCGCCTCGAGCAGCTGGTTGACCTGCTCGACGGTCGTTCCGCTGCCGGCCGCGATCCGCTTGCGGCGCGAGCCGTCGATCACGTGCGGCAGGCGGCGCTCCTGAGGGGTCATCGAGAGCACGATCGCCTCGACGCGCGCGAGCTGCCGGTCGTCGACCTCGTCGAGCCCCTCGAGCTGCTTCCCCAGGCCGGGGATCATCTTCAGGACGCCCTGCAGCGGGCCCATGCGGCGGAGCATCTTGTAGCTGCGCAGGAAGTCGTCGAAGGTGAACTCGCCCTGCATCATGCGGCGCTCCATCTCCTCGCGCTCGTCCTCCTCGACCGCCGCCTCGGCCTTCTCGATCAGGCTGAGGACGTCGCCCATCCCGAGGATCCGCGAGGCCATCCGGTCGGGATGGAAGTACTCGAGCTGGTCGAGTCGCTCGCCGACCGAGGCGAGCTTGATCGGCTTGCCGGTGACGGCCTTGACCGAGAGCGCCGCGCCGCCGCGCGCGTC
>JBKPFI010000054.1:0-7366 GCA_046728775.1 Actinomycetota bacterium
AGCATGTCTGCAAGCTGCTGCTGCGAAGCGCCCGCACGCACGGCGGAGACGAGCGCCCGCTCGGCTCCCTCCGCGTCGCGCACCTCCACGAAGCGCCGGAACCAGCGCGCCAGCCGCGCCGGCTCCACCTCGGCGCCCGGCAGGGGCTCGAGCGGGAAGCGCGGCGCCTCGCCGGCCGAGTCCGAGGCGACGTCCGCCAGGCCGTGGTAGAGCGCGGCGGCGCGCTCTTCTGCGTCGAGCCTCGGCACGAGGTTCATCAGGCAAGTCAGCGTGGTCAGCCCGCGGAACCAGCCGCCGCCGCGCCGGCGCACTCCGAAGTCGACACCGGCTCTGAAGGCGTCGACGGCGTCGGGTTTCGCCTCCACCAACACGATCGCGGCCTTAACGACGACGAGCGGGATGTCGCGCTCGAGCCCTACCCGCAAACGCTCCCGCTGGTGCGCGACGCGGTCCCGTGGCGGCGTCAGGTCGACGTACACGTCGTCGCCGTCGACCTCGACCGGGAAGCGGCGCAGCTCGTCGGCCCACTGGTCGAACGTGCCGCCGGTGCAGAGGTCGAAGCGCGCGTGGTGCCAGTGGCAGGTGAGGATCCCGTCCGCCACCGACCCGCGGTGCAGCGGGAAGCCCATGTGCGGGCAGCGGTTGTCGACGGCGTGGATCTCGCCGCCGTCGGCGAGCAGGCAGATCGTGTGCCCGTCGACGCCGACGACGAGACGGCCCTTCGCCTCGAGCTCCTCGAGCGAGGCGGCCCGCTTGCGCTGGGCGGTCTCTACGACTGCCATCGTCCTGGAGCCTAGAACCTCAACTATGGTTTAAGTCAAGTGGCCGATGAGCTCTCGATCGGAGAGGTGGCCGCACGCAGCGGCGTCGCGCCGTCCGCGCTGCGCTTCTACGAGCGTCGCGGCCTGATCGCGACGACCCGCAGCGACGGCAACCAGCGGCGCTACGAGCGTGCCGTGCTGAGGCGGATCGCCTTCATCCAGGCCGGCCGCGCCGCCGGGATCTCGCTGGAGCGCATCGGCGCGGCACTCGACACGCTCCCGGCAGCCCGCTCCCCGAGCCGTCGCGACTGGGAACGGCTCTCGAACCGCTGGCGCGAGGACCTCGAGCTGCGCATCGCCACCCTGGAGGCCCTCCGCGACCGGCTGACGACGTGTATCGGCTGCGGCTGCCTCTCGATCGACAAGTGCGAGCTCCTGAACCCGGACGACGAAGCCGCCGAGCTCGGCGCCGGCGCGCATTACCTGAGGAAGGAAGGCCCCCGCGCGAGCTGACTCAGTGCCCGGGGCTCGGGAGCGCCACATGCTCCTCGCGGCGCTCGGCCTCGATCTGGATCCGCGGCAGCCACTCCAGCCAGCTCGGCAGGTACCAGTTCCACGGTCCGAGGAGACGCATCGCGGCCGGCAGGAGGACCGAGCGGATGATCGTCGCGTCGATCAGCAGCGCGACCGCGACCCCGAAGCCCATCTGCTGGAACATGACGAGATCGCCCATCGCGAAGCCGGCGAAGACCGCGACGATGATCAGCGCAGCGCCCGTGATCAGCCGCGCGGTCGACGAGACGCCGTGGATGACCGCATCGGTCGTCGAGCCGGTCGCGTCGTAGCGCTCCTTGATCCGGCTGAGCAGGAACACCTGGTAGTCCATCGAGAGGCCGAACAGGACGGAGAACAGGAACAGCGGCACCCACGCCTCGATCGAGTCGACCCGCTGGAAGCCGAGCAGCCCGCTCCCGATCCCGTGCTTGAAGACCAGGATCACGAGCCCGTAGGCCGCTCCGACCGAGAGCAGGTTGAGGACGATCGAGGTCGCCGCGACGACGATCGAGCGGAAGACGATCGTCAAGAGCACGAAGCTCAAGCCGAGCACGTAGACGAACACGATCGGCAGCCACGTGTTCATGGCGTCGATGAAGTCGACGTTGTCGGCCGTGTCGCCGCCGACCAGCACGCGTACGTCCGTGCCGCGGAAGGCCTGCGGGATGGTGTCCGAGCGCAGGCGGCGAACGGCGTCCAGGGTGGGTTCCCCGGTTCTGTCGCCGCCGACCTCGACGCCGATCGCGGCGAGGTCGCCGCTCGGCGCGATCCGCAGGTCGTTGCGGCCGAAGACCGGCTCACGCTGCAGCTCGTCGCGGAGCCGGGCGATCGCCGCCCGTACTCGGGGAGCGTTCACGTTTCCCTCCACCGCGATCAGCGCAGGGCTCGAGCTCGCCTGTGGGAAGTCGCGCGCGAGCGCCTCGAAGCCCTGCTTCGACTCGAGCCGGTCGGGCAGGGTGCTGACGCCGCTCGCTCCGAGGGTCAATCCGTAGGCCGGCACGGCGGCGGCGATCAGCAGCGCTCCGAAGGCGACGAGGCTGACCACCGGGCGGCGCATCACCCACCGCACGATCGCGCCCCAGAACCGCCCTTCTTCCGCGCCGCCGACGTTCCGCCCCAGCCACGGCACGCGCAGTGCGTTCACCCGGTCCCCCAACAGCCCGAGCAGCGCGGGCAGCAGTGTCAAGGCGGAGACGACCGAGACGATCCCGACGGAGATCGCCCCCACGGCGAGGCTCTTCATGATGTTCGAGGGGACGAGCAGCATCCCGGAGAGCGCGATCACGAACACCGAGCCGCTGAACAGCACCGCGCGGCTCGCGGTCGCGCCCGCGGCGGCGATAGCGTCGTGCTCCGCCCGCCCGTGCCCTCGCTCCTCGCGGTAGCGCGAGACGACGAAGAGCGAGTAGTCGATTCCGAGGGCGAGCCCCATCCCGGTCAGCATGTTGATGAGGAACACGGAGACGGAGAACGCCTCCGCGACGAGCGCGCAGAGCCCGAGCGCGACCACGATCGAGACGATCGCCATCAAGAGCGGCACGAGCCCGGCGATTACCGCGCCGAAGACGAGGATCAGGATCACGAAGGCCGCGGGCAGACCAACGCGGAGCTCGCCCGACTTGAGGTCGTGCTGCGAGAGCTCGTTGAAGTCGTGGTCGAGCGTGCCCTCGCCGGTCATGACGACGCTGAAGCCCGCGCGGCCGTCCTCGCGCTCGACGACGGTCAGGAGCTTGTCCACGTCGGCCTTGCGCTGAACGCCGATGAGGAGCGCGTGCCGGTCAGGCGACGCCTGCAGGGGAAAGGCGCGGGAAACGACACCCGTGGCCCTGCCCTGCGCATCGAGCCGGCGGACGAAAGCCCTGAACGCGGGGTCGTCGACCGTGCGGGTCGGCGAGCGGACGACGATCAGCTCGTCCACGCCGCGAGGGTCGGGCGGGAAGCGCTCGTCGAACAGGCGCTCGGCCTGCGCCGACTCGGGATTACCGGTGACGTGCCCGGTAGTGGTCAGGTTCCCGGGCAGGAACAGCACCGAAAAGGCAAGCGCGACGACGATCGCGCCGAGCCAGAAGCCGAGCGCCCGCCATGGATGGCGGCTCGACCAGCGCGCGAGTCGCTCGGTCACTCCCATCCCGATGCGCAGTATGCAGTTAGAGCCAGAGTCGGGTTGTGAACCCGTCCGGAGCCCAGAAGAACTCGATCTGCCACGTCAGCTGTCGGGCGACCCACAGGCCGCTGCCGATTCCGGTTCGCGGCGGGATGTAGCCGGCCGTGGGGTCGTCGAAGCCTTCGCCTCGGTCGACGATCTCGCACACGAACCGGCCCTGCGCCCGCCCGACCCGAACGTCCTCGATTCCGCCGCCGTGTTCGACGGCATTGGTCGCGATCTCGTTGGCGGCGAGCAGGAGGTCGAGCACCCTCGCTTCGGGAATGTGCTCGGCGACGACCTCGCGGGCCAGCTGCTCTCGGAGGTCCTCGGCGCCGCGCCCGAACGGGATCGATCGCAGCTCCGGGAGTGGTTCGGGCGTCGGGGTCAGCCGGCGCACCAGCTCGTCCGGGTCCTCGTAGACGCCGCTGGACGTCCACGTGTCGCCGTCGACCACTTCCGAGTGGGTTTGCCACACGCCTTCGATGATCGAATCCGGGGTCCCGTTCGCGTTGTACGAGCACAGCACCCAGGCGGGCAGGTGACCGAAGGAGCGGTTGAACACGGCCTCGTAGCCCGTCCAGAGGTCCCACTCGGCTGGGTCGGGGCCGAACTGGACGTCGGCGACGGCGCGCAGCTGGGGCGTCTTTCGGAGCTGCTCCGCGTAGACCTTGTGGTAGGCGGCCAGGGTTCGCCCAGGGCGGGTATAGGCCGCACTCACGTCGACGAACGTGACGTCGGCCGCGTCCGGCCCGAGCGCCTCGCGCATCATTGCCAGCCCTGGCTTCGTGTGCGCGACGATTGCGCCCTCGCCCGCCTCGAGGCCCTCCCTCAGGAACGGGACCGCGCACGCGAGGTACTCGTCCTGCGATTCGTAGACCAGAGCGTGGTGCCGAAAGCTGCCGCCCTTAGTTCTCATCGGCTAGCGATGTAATAAGCCACCACAGCACCGTTTTCAAATCGTCTCGGCTGCGAGCGGCGCGGGCTGCGCGAGCATCGCCCGAAGCTTGCTCAGCGCCGCCACTTCGATCTGGCGCGCGCGTTCGGCGGTCAGGCCGAGCCCTGCGCCGATCTCGCTCAGGGTCTGCGGCTGCTCGCCTAGCCCGTAATGGGCGCGGACGACGGCACGCTCGCGTTCGTCGAGCTCATCCGTCAGATCGCGCAGGTACCCGATCTCGAGCTCGTCCAGTACCTGCTGGTAGGCCTGCTCGGCGGCGGGGTCGACGATGGTGTCTCCGACCGTCGCCGACTCGCCGCCTGCGGCCTGTTCGTCCATCGGACGCGGTGCGCGCTCGGTCGCCTGCAGGCTCTCGAGCTGCGCACGCGTGAGCCCGGTCGCTCGGCTCAGCTCGTCGGTCGTCGGTTCGGCGCGGTGCGTCTGCTGGTGGTCGCGGCGTGCGCTTCTGATCCGAGCAAGGTCACGGACGGCGCGATCCGAGAGAGACACCGGCCGCGCTAGCTCCGCGACGAACTCCTGCATCGCCTTGCGCACCCAGAACGACGCGTAGGCCCAGAAGGGAGTGTTCAAGCCTGCGTCGTATCGGCGCGCGGCGAAGAGCAAGCCGGCCACGCCCTCCTGCAGGAGCTCCCGGTGCTCGACTACCTCGCTCTGAAATCCAACTGCGACGCCGGCGATCGCGGGCAGAAACGCCTCGACCAGCTTGCGGCATGCATCGGAGTCGCCGCACTCGGCGGCGATGATCAGGTCCCGCTCCTGCGAAGCGGTGAGTTGTCGCTGAGTCACCGCACCCCCGGGGTCGGGGAGGGAGAGCTTCGATTCTCGCAGACGGGCTTGGGTTGGCGTGGCTGCGGCTTATTGGGGTCGTCAGGCACCGGGAGAGCAACCGAGGGAGGGCGACATGAGCAGCACGGTCGAGACCGCGACCGAGATCCGTCCGTTCCACGTCGACGTTCCGGAGGAGGAGCTCGACGATCTGCGCCGGCGGATCGCGGCGACGCGCTGGCCCGAGCAGGAGACCGTGCGAGATCAGTCGCAAGGCGTGCAGCTCGCGACGATTCAGGCGCTCGCGCGCTACTGGGCCACCGATTACGACCTGCGGAGGTTCGAGGCGAGGCTGAATGCCGTACCGCAGTTCATGACCGAGATCGACGGCCTCGACATCCACTTCATCCACGTCCGCTCGCCGCACGAGAACGCGCTGCCGCTGATCATCACGCACGGCTGGCCCGGCTCGGTGATCGAGATGCTCAACGTCGTCGACCCGCTCAGCGACCCGACGGCGCACGGCGGCGACGCGGAGGACGCGTTCGACGTGGTGGCTCCCTCGATGCCGGGCTACGGATTCTCGGCGAAGCCGACGGGCACCGGCTGGGACCCCGTCCACATCGCTCGTGCCTGGATCGAGCTAATGAGGCGCCTGGGGTACACGCGCTTCGTCGCGCAGGGCGGCGACTGGGGTGCGCAGATCACGGACGTGATGGGCGCAGAGGCGCCGCAGGAGCTGCTCGGCATTCACTCCAACATGCCCGGCACGGTCCCCCCGGACGTCTCGAAGACGCTCGCGTCCGGCCCGGAGCCGTCCGGTCTCTCACCCGACGAGAGCCGCGCGTGGAAGCAGCTGAACTTCGTCTACACGAAGGGCATCGGCTATGCGACCGAGATGAACCTGCGCCCCCAGACGCTCTATGGACTGGCCGACTCGCCGGTCGCACTGGCGGCCTGGATGCTCGACCACGACGCGCGCAGCTACGAGGACATCGCAGCCGCCTTCGACGGCCACCCCGTCGGCAACCTCACCCGAGACGAGGTCCTCGACAACATCACGATGACCTGGCTGACCAACACCGGGATCTCGTCGGGTCGCCTCTACTGGGAGAACACGCTCGGCTTCTTCGACGTCAAGGGCGCCACCGTCCCCGCTGCCGTGAGCGTGTTTCCGCGGGAGATGTACCAGGCGCCTCGGAGCTGGACGGAGCAGGCCTACCCGAACCTCATCTACTTCAACGAGGTCGACGAGGGCAATCACTTCGCGGCCTGGCAAGAGCCGGAGATCTACACGAACGAACTACGGGCCGCGTTCAGATCACTGCGTGACGAGAGGAGGTCGTCATGAGCACCACGGTCGAGGCCGCCACCGAAATCCGGCCTTTCCACCTCGAGTTCTCCGAGGAGCAGATCGACGACTTGCGCCGGCGCATCGCCGCCACGCGCTGGACCAGCAAGGAGCTCGACGAGTCGCAGGGCGTGGAGCTGGCGACGCTCCAAGCGCTCGCGCGGTATTGGGCGAACGACTACGACTTTGGGAGGGTCGAGGCGAGGCTCAACGCGCTCCCGCAGTTCAGGACCGAGATCGACGGGCTCGACATCCACTTCATCCACGTGAGGTCGAAGCACGAGAACGCGTTGCCGCTGATCATCACGCACGGCTGGCCCGGCTCGGTGATCGAGATGCTCGAGGTGATCGGACCGCTCACGGACCCGACGGCGCATGGCGGCGACGCGGGAGACGCGTTCGACGTGGTCATCCCGTCTCTGCCCGGATACGGCTTCTCGGCAGAGCCGACCGAGGTCGGCTGGGACCCGGCCCACACCGCGGAGGCCTGGGCGGAGCTGATGGACCGCCTCGGTTACACGCGCTACGTCGCGCAGGGCGGCGACCAGGGTGCCGGCGTCACTGATGCGATGGCACGCATGGCGCCCGAGGGCCTGGTCGGCGTCCACTTCAACTTCCTGGACGCGGCCCCGCGAGAGCTCTTGATGGCCGCGCTCAACCTCAGGCTGGCGTTCTCCGAGGAGGATCGCGCCCAGTTCGGCAAGTTCACGGGGATCTTCATGCGCGGCTATCTCACCGAGATGGGCGAGCACCCGCAGACGATCGGCTACTCGATCGTGGACTCACCGGTCGGTCTGGCGGCGTGGATGCTGGACCACGACGCGGACAGCTAC
>JBKPFI010000456.1:0-10160 GCA_046728775.1 Actinomycetota bacterium
GCAGGAGGTAGCAGTGCACGTGCCGGATCCCGAGCGGCAACGGAAAGGTCAGCCGCCGGATCCCGCCGGGAAGCTCTGCCATGAGCGCATTCAACCCAGCCCGACAGAATGTGAGCCGCGTGACTCGTCTGACCGCCGCCACCGACACGACTCCAGCGGAATGGATCGTCAGCGGCCTGCGGCCGCCATCAGCCGCAGGCCGGCGTGTTCGACGGCGAGCCGAATGTCGGCGAATTGCCGTGCGAGCTCGGGGGACCCCTGGTAGCGGCGCTGCGGCCGCAGACCACGACCCCCGATCGCTGCTGGTTCGCGATCTGGGAAGGCTACGGCCGCCTTGGCCACAACGTCCTCCGGGCACCCAGGTTCGACGTGCCGCACCGCAGCTATCACCTGCTCACCGGCCCGATCGAGTCGGTCCTCAACGGTCTCGACCAGTCGCCGAACATCTGGTGGCCGGACGACCGCGCGTGGTGCGTCGCCACCGAGGTCGACCTCGACACGACCTACATCGGGTGCGCAGCCGGCTGCTTGGACCAGCTCCTCGCGCGACCGGAGCTCGAAGCGCTCGCGATCGATCCGTCGAACGGCATCACCTTCGACAGCGATCAGGTGAACCCGCCGCCTTCGACCACCTAGTAACAGACTGTTACTTGTCGGCGGGCGGCGGCAGCTCGCGGTGCTCGCCCCGGCGGAGGCCCCGGATCACCTCGTCGAAGGTTCTGGCGGCCCAGCCGAGCGGGACGCGCCAGAGGTCGGCGGTGCCGAACAGCGACAGCACGCGCATCCGCAAGAGCGGCGTCGCGGGCTGCGGCGGGAGGTCGCGGCCCCACTCGCGGCGGTGGCCGAAGACGGCGAGGCCGCCCAGGTCGACCTCGACCGTCTCGGGCACGTAGAGGTCGACGTTCCCGAAAAGCACGAATACCGTGATCGAGGCGACCGGCCCGCTCAGCTCGGCCTGGCGCAGGTCGAGATCGAGATCGCCGAACAGCACGACCCCTACGCCCCGCCGGGGCAGCCGCCAGCGCCCGGTGCGCTGCGTCCGGCCGAACGCGATGCCGGTGAACCGCTTCGGTCGGCGCCTCGCCCGTGCAACGGGGAGCGCGCTCGGGAGGTCTCGACGGATCTCGTCGAGCTCGGAGAGGGCCTTGGCGGCGACGGCGCGGTCGGCCCGCTCCGAGAACTCCTCCAGCGTCAGCCGCCCGGCGGCGGTGTGCTCGCGCAGGTCGGCGAGCGTGCGGTCGCGATCGGCGTCGGAGGCGCGCGGCTCGGGCGAGCTCACACGGCAAGTGTGTCAGCGGCGGCGCGAACGTACGTTCTATAATCCCGGGCATGCGGGCGGAGTACCGCGAGGAGCCCTGCAAGGTCGCGCTGAACCGCGTCAAGGGGATGATGTTCAAGTGGTCGCTGAACCCCTACATGGGCTGCGTCCACAGGTGCACCTTCTGCTACGTCCGGTCCTTCGAGCTGCGCGCCGAACGGCCCCACGACGACCGCTACGGCCGCTCGATCCGCGTCAAGACGAACGTCGCCGAGGTCCTGCGGCGCGAGCTGGCGAAGCCGTCGTGGGAACGTGAGACCGTCGCGATCGGGGCGGCCACCGACCCGTACCAGCCCGCCGAGGGCCGCTACCGCCTGACGCGCGCCTGCCTGGAGGCCCTGCACGACGCTGCGAACCCGTTCAGCATCATCACCCGCGGGCCGCTGATCGTCCGCGACGTGGACTTGCTCGCCGAGGCGGCGCAGCGAGCGGAGGTCTCCGTCACGTTCTCGGTCCCCACGCTCGACGACGAGATCTGGAGCCGCACCGAGCCGGGCACTGCCCATCCGCGACAGCGTCTCCGCGCGCTGAAGACGCTGGTGGACGCGGGGATCCGCGCCAGCGTCGGGATGGCGCCGATCCTTCCGGGGATCTCCGACAGGCCCGAGCTGCTGGAGCAGGTCGTGCGGGAGGCGCGCGACGCCGGCGCCTGCGGCGTCTGGGCGAACCTCCTCTTCCTGCGGCCCGGGACGCGCGAGCACTTTCTCGAGGCGCTCGCCGAGGATTACCCGGAGCAGCTCCCCACCTACGAACGCCTCTACCGGCGGCGGGCCTACCTGGGCTCCGAGGAGGCGAAGCCGGTGCGCGAGCTCGTCGCGCAGCTGGCGCGCAAGCACGACATCCGCGACCGCCGCGAGACGCGGCTCGCGCCGGACCCCGAGCCGGAGCAGTTGGCCCTCGCGCTCTGATTAGTAGCAACCGCCGGTTTCCGCCCTACAATCCGCGTGCCATGTCTGAGCAAGCCGCCACTCAGCAGAACAACGGCAAGGGCGAGATCACCTGCCTGATCGTCGACGACCACGAGGTCGTCCGCGAAGGGCTGCGCCTGTCGCTCTCACGCGCCCCGCACATCAGGGTGGTCGGCGAGGCCGCGGACGGCGCCAGTGCGGTGTCGCTCGCCGAGCGGCGCAGGCCCGACGTGGTGATCATGGACGTCCGCATGCCCGGCATGGACGGGCTCGAGGCGACGAAGATCCTGACGCAGAAGGTTCCGGACGTCGCGGTGCTGATCTTCACCGCCTACAGCGAGCGCAGCCTGCTCGGCCGCGGCCTCGAGTCGGGCGCGAAGGGCTACATCCTCAAGGAGGCGCCGCACCAGACGCTGCTGAAGGCGATCGACAAGATCGTCGCGGGCGAAGGCTTCGTCGATCCCGCGCTGATGCCGGCGTTCCTCTCCGGCGACCGCGAGGACATGCTCACCGGCCGCGAGCGCGAGATCCTGCAGCTGCTCGCCGACGGGATGTCGAACGCCGACGTGGCCGGGCGGCTCTTCATCAGCCAGGAGACGGTCAAGAGCCACGTGCGCCACATCCTCACGAAGCTCGAGGCCGACACGCGAACGCATGCCGTCGCAATTGCGCTTCGCGAAGCGATCATCGACTAAGGCGTCGCTTGCGATGCCGTCTCAGGACGCGCGGGCCCTGCCCGGGCGTCCGTCTGAGATGGCCGGCCAGCACGGTCGACGGTGAAGAGCGCGACGAGGGCCGCGCTGCTCGTCTGTGTAGTCGCAGCGGCTGCGGTCGTCTCGGTGCTCGGGTTGGCGGTCGGCTCGAGCGCTGTCGCGACGGCCGGGCTCGGCGTCGCGATTGTCGGCGCCGCGGCGTTCGCGCTGCACCTGATCGTTACCGAGCGGCGGCGGCACGAGGTCGTCGAGGAAGAGCTGTCGGCGCAGTCGAGCTTCCTGGAGTCCCTGGTCGAGTCGATGGGCGCGATCGCGGCGAAGCACGATCCCGACGAGCTGCTGGAGCAGACGCGGCGCGAGGCCAAGCGACTGTTCGACGCCAAGGCAAGGCTGCTCCGGCCAGGTGAGAACTGCGCCGAAGGAGCGGTTCTACTGCCGCTCCGCATCCGCCACGAGGAGCTCGGCTCGCTGCAGCTGGTGCGGGCGCGGCCGTTCGACCGCGAGGAGCTCGCGCGCGCGACGCTGCTCGCGGACTTCGCCTGCCGCGCCGTCGAGAACGCGCGACTCCTCGCGGAGGCCAAGGTCCGCGAGGCCGAGCGGGCGCGGCTCTCGGATCAGCTGATCATCGCCGAGCAGGAGGAGCGGCGGCGCCTTGCGTTGTTCCTCCACGACGGGCCGGTGCAGTCGCTCGCGGGCATCAGCCTGATGCTCGACGCGGTGATCGACTCGCTGCAGGCGAACCGACTCGAGGAAGCGACCGGGGTGCTGCGCTCGGCGCTGGACCGGCACCGCGACACGATCCGCTCGCTGCGCGACCTGTCGTTCAACATCGAGCCGGTGGTTCTGCGCGACCAGGGCTTCGGGCCGGCCGTTCGCGCGTTCGCCGAGCAGGTCGGGCTCTCGAACCGGATCCAGGTCGACCTCGACATCGACGCAGCCGACGGTCTGGCCGAGAACGTGCGCGTGGCGATCTACCAGATCATCCGCGACGTCGTGAACCTCGCCGTTCGGCGTGGGCCGCCTTCGCGGATCTCGATCAGGGTCGCGGAGCTCGACGACGGCACCGTCGAGGCGGTCATCGCGGACGACGGTGCGGGCGAGCGGCGGCGCGCGAGCTTCGACGACATCGAGGAGCGGGCGCGGACGCTGAGCGGGCACCTGGACGTTGATGCCGGCCCGGACGGCGGCACCGCGGTTCGCGTCGTGCTGCCGTCGTACGTGGCCCAACGCTAGGATCTTGCGCGTGGAGAACGGGCAGCGGCCGACGCACCTGCGCTTCGTCTGGACGCCGAACGGCTACGAGCTGCGCGAGCGCGAGGGCGACGCCCCGGGCGTCGGCGAGGAGGTCGAAGAGGGTGACGGCCGCCTGTGCGTGACGAAGGTCGCGCCCTCGCCGCTTCCCGGCGACCGGCGGCGCTGCGCCTACCTGCAGCCGCTTACGTAAGCGCCGACTCGGCCGCGATCCGGCCGAGGACGAGCGCGGTGGCGAGCCCGCTCGCGTAGCCGCCGGTCGAGATGCCGCCCACGTCAGCGCCGGCGGCGAACAGGCCGTCCACCGGCCTCCCGTCGTCCCGCAGGACGCGCGCGTGCTCGTCGATCCTGAGGCCGCCGATGGTGTGCGTGATCGCGGCCGCGACCCGAACCGCAACCACGGCGTCGCTCGGCGCAGGGAAAGGAAGGTCGGCGGGGTCGGTCCGCGTCGGAGCCTCGGCAACGATCTCGCGGACTCTGCGCTCCCGAACCTGCTCGTCGAGCCCCTGCTCATCGAGGAGGTACCAGGCCCGCGCGCCCGGTTGCCGTGCGGTCGCCTGGACGAGGTCGAGCTCCGACCACGAAACCTCGCCGTGGTCGAAGAACTCCTCCCCGCTCTCGTTGTAGATCCGGGCGAAGCGTCCGTAGACCTGCGCGAGCGGAACGAATTCGCGCTCACCGAAATCGACATCGGCCATGTTGCGGCCGTAGAACTCGTCTAGTCCCTCCGACAGCGCCGCTCCGCGCCCGAGCGCGAGCCGCAGCCCGTCGCCCGCGCTCCAAGGGTTTGCGCGCAGCCGCAGCGGCGCGGCCGGTTGCACGAAGCGATCGACGAGCTCGGCGTTGCCCTGGAAGCCACCGGTCGCGAGCACCACCGTCCCTTCCGGCCAGGGCCCAGGGACAGTCCCTAGGCCGTGTCCGAAACGGACATGGCCGGCTGCGCGCACCAGCGCGTCGGTCAGCCCGGCGGGGTCGAAACGGACGCCGGTCGTGAGCGGGTTTCCGGTCGCGCGTGCCACGACCGGAGCGCCGAGCGACTCGAGCCACTCGAGCCCCTCGTCGAGCCGCTCGGACACGAGCCGCTGTAGCCGCTCGTAGCCCCCCGGGCACTGCGCGCGGAACTCGTCGAAGGAGCGGTACCGCCAGATCACGCAGCTCGAGAGGAGCATCGAGCCACCGGCCCGCGTGCCCTTCTCGTACACGACCGGCGAGGCCCCGAGCTCGCGTGCGCGCACGGCGGAGCAGAGGCCCGCCATGCCCGCTCCTGCTATGAGCAACTCAGGTGAGCGAGAACGTGGGCTTGTGCTCGACGTACTCGACCTTGACGCGCTCCGGGCCCCAGACGAACACCGCGTACGTGTTCGCCGCGTCCACGATGTCCGCGATCTCGATCCCGCGCTCGCGCGCCGCCTCGATGTGCTCGTCCGCGGATTCGACCCTCACCGCGAGATGGTTCAGCAGCGGCCGCTCGGGGTCTCCGGGCTCGCCCTCGTGAAACTCGACGAAGGCGCCGCCGACCTCGACCCGCGGTGCGGCTGAGGGCCCGCGCCCGGCCGCGGCGAAGCCGAGGCGCTCGTACTCGCGTGCCGTCTCCTCCGGAGAGGCCGACCAGAGCGCCACGTGGTCGAGGTCGTACTCGACCTCCGTCGGCGCCTCCACGAGGCCGAGCCGCAGCCCTTCGGAGACGTCGAAGTAAGCCTCGCCCTCACGCGGCCGCTCGAGGCCGACGCCGTCGAGGCCCGCGAGGGCGTTGTCCAGGCTCGAGACCCGGAGGGCGACGTGCCTCAGCGCGCCCTGCTCCCGCGGCCCCTCGGCGCCGAAGAGCGTGAGCTTCCCGCGCCGCGCGTCGGAGCCGACGAGCGTGAACGCGTCGGTGCGGTCGACGACGTGCATGCCGACTCGCTCGGTGGCGAAATCGGCGATCCGATCGCGGTCAGCCACCCACAGCGCGACGTGGTCGAGCGTCTCCGGCGTCACGCGCCGGAGCATAGCCACGCGCTACTTCCTGGCGTCGTCCGCGCGCTGGAGCTGCTGCTTGTTCATCCGCGAGCGGCCGCGAACGTTCATCTTCTTGGCCTCGTTGTAGAGCTGCTCCTTGGTGCGGCCCTTCGGGCGGTTGGTGCCCGACCGCTGCCCTCCGCGGCGGTACGAGGACATGTCGCGCCGCGAAGTGCGCGACGACTCCTGCGCCTCACCGCTCCGGGCGCGCTCCTTGTTGACCGTCCGCGCTGCGATCTCCTTGGCGCGCTTCGTCGAACGGCCCTGCTTCTGCTCGCTCTCCTTGATGTGCTCGTACTGGCGCTCGCGCTTGTTGCTCCACGCTCGCTGAGGCATCGGTCCCTCCTCGGTTTGCTCGAGGGACCCGTGCCCGCCGGCCCGATTTTTATTCGAGCGGCTCGTTCTGGACGTTGTGCTCTTCGGCGTACTCGTCGACGAGCTTGTTGATCACGTCTGCGCCGTCGCCGTAGGCGTAGTTGATCTTCACGAACGGCTCCCACTTCTGCGGCAGCGCGTCCTCAGGGAAGATCGCCTCGACCGGGCACTCCGGTTCGCACGCGCCGCAATTTCGGGTGTAGATCCCACCCGCCAGCGTGAATGCGTGCTTGTCCGGAACGACCGCGCAGAACGTGTCCTCTTCCTCGCGCTCCTGCAGATCGACCGTCATCACGCGCCAGTACGTCTCACGAGCGGCGAGATATAGCCAGCGGATCGGCCGGCTGCGCACGCCGAAGATCGTCTCGCTGTTCGACTCCTCGCCGGACCCGACCGTGATCAAGCCCGCGTACGGAGCGACGGCCTCCAACCACGTGAGCGCTTCGTGGTCGCTCGACCGAAGCCGCCACGAGCCGGCCTTGACCGGATCGCCGTCTGCGGCAAGCCAGCCGTCCACGAAACCGGCGATGTAGTCCGTGTCCGCTGTCTCCGGCAGCGCGCGCTTCAGATTGACGCCCGCCCGCACGACCCCGGTGCCGGCATAACCGGGGTGCACGTCGAGGCACGGCGAGAAGTTCACCTGCTCGAAAAAATCCCGAAAGCGAGCGACACGCTCTCCGTAAAGCTGGACGTAGTGAAGTTGCTCGCCTGAGCGGACCTCCTGCTTGTTCCAGCTACCGTCGCCGAAGACGAGGCCGTGGAGGACACCCAGGCGGTAGCTCTCGCCGTCGCGCTTCGGCTGGAAGCGCATCGACGGCACGAATTGCCCAGCCTCCAGCGAGGTCGTACGCTCGCCGTCGGCGAGGATCCAGCTGTGCGTCGGCGTCGCCCAGACCGAGCGGCGGAACCTCGAGATGTTCCGCGTGGTAAGGCGAGTCCCGCCGTAGCGGTCGCGCTCCTCGAATGCCGGTGCCAGCTCCAGCTTGACGAGCGGCTTGCGGCGGAAGCGCCTCACGAGCGCGGGCTTGAAACCGTCGTCCGTGAGCACGCGGCACGACTGATTCTCGAGCTCGGCGAACGAGCGGATGCCGTAGCTCGTGAGGAGCTGCTCGTCGGGCGCGAAGCAATCGATGCACTCCTCGGGGTCGATGATCAGGATCCGCTCGAACTCGTGGATGCAGTCGACCGGGCAGACGTCGACGCACGAGAGGTCTTTGATGTCGATGCAGGGCTCCGCGATGATGTACGTCACTGCGGCCAGTCTACTGGCGGCTGGGACGGACGAACGGGCAGAGCCCGCACGTCCTCCAGGCGCCAACGCAAGCGGTGCCTCGGGCTAGCCGGTCAGCTCCTGGACGAGCTCCTTGGCGCGCTCGTCGAGGGCCGATTTTGCGACCACCTGATCGAAGCCGGCGGCGTGCGCACGGCGCAGTCCGTCGGTGTCTGTGTGGTTCGTGAAGCCGAGGATCGGGACCTCGGGGTAGGCGTCCGCGACCTCGTCCGGGTCAACCCGGGCGATGTCCGCGATCACGCAGTCCGGGGGGTCGACGTTATCGACCGTGATCAGGTGGTGACCGGCCAGCAGGCCCTCCAGCTTCCCCCGGAAGAACAGGTCGACCCCCACCAGCAGGATCGTCGCCATCGGCGCAAACGTACCACCCTTTTGCCGCGCCTCCAACGCGCCCGCATCTGATACGAACGGCGGGTGCCGAGCCCGCCGTTGCCGCCCGAAGTCGACGAGTTCCTCCGCCGCCCGAACCCGGCGGTCGTGGCCTCGCTGCGGCCCGACGGCTCGCCCCACACCGTGGCCACCTGGTACCTGTGGGACGGCGCGCGCGTGCTGCTGAACATGGACGCGAGCCGGCTGCGGCTGCGGTTCATGCGCCGCGACCCTCGGGTCGCGCTAACCGTCCTCGGCGACGAGAGCTGGTACCGTCACGTGAGCCTGCTCGGAGAGGTCGCGGAGCTGGTCGAGGACGTCGGCCTCGCAGACATCGACCGTCTCGCGCGCCACTACAGCGGCGAGGCGTTCCGCGATCGCGAGAGCCGCCGCGTGAGCGCCTGGGTCGAGGTACTCGCGTGGCACGCGTGGCCGTGAGCGACGCCCTCGAGGCCGGGCTCGAGCTGATCCGCCGAGGCGAGTACTTCGCCGCCCACGAGGAGCTCGAGGACGCCTGGCGCGCGGCGGCCCCGGAGGAGCGCGACTTCTACCAAGGGCTCGTCCACTTCACGGTCGCGTGGTACCAGGCCGGGCGCGGCAATCAGGTGGGCTGTGAGCGCCAGCTGGAGAAGGCGATGCGCCGCCTCGGCCCCTACGCGCCCGAGCACCGCGGCGTCCACGTGAGCTCGATTCTCGGGCAGCTCGAGACTGCCGCCGGCGTCGTGGCCGGCGGCTCGCTGGAGCTCCCGCCGCCGCGGCTCTAGATCTGGCCGAGGCCGATTGCCTCGAGGGCGCGGTTCAGGAGTACGCGGAGCCACCAGTCGCGGTTGAAGAACAGGAGCAGGCCGAGGGCGACGAGGATGGCGCCGCTCGCGACGCGGATCCAGTCGTAGTGGTCGCGCACCCAGCGGAACGCCGCCATCGCGCGTGTGAACGCGATCCCGATCGCCACGAACGCGACGGTGATCCCGAGCGAGTAGGCCGCCAGCAGCACGCAGCCGCGGACGACCGTGCGCGAGTCGGCCGCGAGCGCGAGGATCGCGCCCAGGACGACGCCCACACACGGTGCGGCGCAGACGGCGAAGGCCGCGCCCAACAGCGCCCGCGAGCCGCTCTCCCGCGCGCGGGAGAGTGCGCCCGGCGCGAGCATCCGGTCCGGCCACGGCAGCAGGCCCGCGAAGGCGAGGCCGAGCACGACGAGCACGAAGCCCGCGAGCTTCGTCTGCGTCTCCTGGTCGACCCAGCCGCCGAGAGCCGCGGCCCCCGCTCCCAGCACGACGAAGACGACGGTGAAGCCCAGCGCGAAGGGCACGCTGGCCGCGACGACGCGCCTCGCCACCCCACGCTCGCCGAGCCGGTCGACCTCCACCGACGAGATCGCCGACAGGTATCCCGGTACCAGCGGCAGCACGCAGGGGAACGCGATCGAGACGAGACCCGCCGCGAACGCCGCGACGAGCCGCTCAGCCATCGAAGCGCGCGAGCTCGTCGTCGAGCCGGCGCTCCTCGTCCGGGTCGAGCGGATGCCCGTTCAGCGACCACCGCTGCGGCGCCGGCTCCGGCTCGCGCACGCGCGTCCAGCGCCAGGCCAAGAGGCCGATCACGGTGGCACCGCCGAGCAGGCCCACGATCGGCAGCGCCCACGCGAGCAGGTCGAACCCGTGCCGGGGCGGCGCGGCGAGGATCCGCGTCCCCCACTGGTCGACGAGCTCGCGCTTGATCTGGCTGCGAGTCGCGCCCTCGTCGATCCGGCGCTGGATGTACGACTTGATCCGCACGGCCGCTGGCGCATCCGCCTGGGCGAGCGTCTCGCCCTCGCAGATCGGGCACATCAGCTGGCCCTCGAGCTCCGACAGCGTCGGGTGCTGCTCGCTCGCCAGCGCCGGCGCGGCGAGCGCCAGCGCGGCAAGAGCGACGACGAACAGTCTCACGAGCGC
>JBKPFI010000356.1:0-4691 GCA_046728775.1 Actinomycetota bacterium
TTCGCCTCGGCGCCGCCGTTGGTGAAGAACGACATCGTCAGATCGCCCGGGGTGACCTCGGCGATGAGGCGCGCGAGCTCGGAGCGGGCCTCGTGCGCCATCGGGGGCCCGATCGTGGTGAGCTTCTGCGCCTGCTCCACGATCGCGGCGACGACCTTCGGGTGCTGGTGGCCGATCGAGACGTTGACGAGCTGCGAGGCGAAGTCGAGGTAGCGGTTCCCGTCGTGATCCCAGAAGTAGCGGCCTTCGCCGCCCGCGACCGGCAGCGGCGCGATCTGGTTCTGCACCGACCAGGAGTGGAGGACGTACTGCTTGTCGAGCTCCTGGATCCGCTTGGCGTCTAGCCCTGCCTCGACGGCCACGAGGCGATCCTAGCTCGCCCGGCCGAAGATAGGTGGCCTGTCGCCCAAACATGGGCAACTCGGCCGATGTGGGCTTGCGGGTCCGCTCGTACCTTCGAGAGCGTGAGCCTTCAGGCCTACATCGTCCAACAGGAGCTCGACCGGCGAGCCGAGCTTGTCCGTCGAGCAGACGGAGGCCGCTTGGGGTCGACGGTTGTCCGTCGCCGACGCTGGTCGGCAGCGCGGCTTGGCGCTCTGTTCGTGCGCCGCCCGCGTGTCCGCTTCCAGGACGCGCTCGAGCCGGAGACCTAGTCCCCCCGCCCGGAAGCGGACTTGCGGCGTCTGCGGGCGAGGCGCAGGATTGCTTCGTGAGCGCTGTTACAACGACCGCACTTCTCGAGCGCGGCGAGTTTCTCCAGAGACTCCGCGAGGCCCTTCGGGAAGTCGACGACGAGTACGGGCGGCTCGTCCTCGTGGCGGCCGAGGCAGGCGGCGGAAAGACCGCGCTCGTGCACGCCTTTCTCGACGATCTGCCACGCCGGGCCCGAGTGCTTCGAGGCGCCTGCGACGCGCTCTTCACTCCTCGGCCGTTCGCGCCTCTCGCCGATGTCGCCGTGGAGACAGGCGGCACGCTGGCGGAGCTGATCGGACGTGACGCACGGCCCTACGAGGTGCTCGATGCCCTGATCGACGAGCTACGCCGAGAGCCGGCCGTGCTCGTGCTGGAGGACATGCACTGGGCAGACGAGGCGACGCTCGACGTCCTTCGCCTGCTTGGACGCCGCATCGAGGGGACCAGCGCTCTCGTGCTCGCGACGTTTCGCGACGACGAGCTGCAGGCCGCACACCCCTTGCGGATCGTGATCGGCGGACTCGCCGCGACTTCTGGAGTCGAGCGGCTTCACCTGCCGCCGTTGACCTTGGACGCTGTCGCCGAGCTCGCTGCCACGCACGACGTCGATACCGAGCAGCTGTTCGAACGAACCGGAGGGAACCCGTTCTTCGTCACCGAGGTCCTCGCCGCCGGGGGGCCGGAGGTTCCCGCGACCGTGCGCGACGCGGTGCTCGCTCGTGCCTCCAGGCTCGGCCCCCAGGCGCGCCGGGTGCTCGAGGCGGTCTCGGTTGTGCCGCCGCGGGCGGAGCTCGACCTACTGGAGGCGCTGACCGGAGCGGACATCGAGCATGTGGACGACTGCCTCGCCTCCGGGATTCTGGTGGCCGAGGGCCGTGGAGTGGCCTTCAGGCACGAGCTGGCGCGGATCGCGATCGAGGAGTCGATCAGCCCGCTGGAGCGAGTCTCCCTCCACCGCACCGTTCTCCGAGAGCTCCGGGCGGCAGATGCTGACACTGCGCGTCTCGCTCACCACGCCGATGCGGCGGGCGACGTGGAAGCCGTGCTCGAGTTCGCGCCCCTAGCGGCCGCGCGTGCCGCGGCGGCGGGCGCACACCGAGAGGCCATCGGGCAGTACGAGCGGACGCTTCGCCACGGCGAGAGCCTCTCGCCCGAGCGCCGTGCCGAGTTGCTCGAGCGCGGAGCCCACGAGTGCTACCTCGTCGACCGCTTCGACGAGGGCGTGGCGTGGCTCAAGTCGGCGATCGAAATTCACCGCGCTTCAGGCGACCGCTTGCGGGAAGGCGACGCGCTCCGCCAGCTCTCCTCGGTTCAGCGCTGCGGCGCAATGACCGAGGAGTCCGAGAAGACCGGGGGGCGAGCGGTCGAGCTGCTCGAGCTTTGCCCGCCCGGCCGCGAGCTCGCGGCAGCCTACGGGAACCTCGGGATGCTCGCCCTTAACCTCAACGAGCTCGCCGCGGCTGCGTCGGCAGCGGCGCGCGGATTCGAGCTCGCCGAGAAGGTCGGCCACACCGAGGTCGTCGTCCACGCGCTGAACACGATCGGGACGGCGGAGCTGTACGCGGGAAACGCTGAAGGGCGGGAGAAGCTCGAGCGCAGCCTTCGGCTTGCCGAAGCGGCGGGCTTGGAGGAGCACATCGGGCGGGCCTACATCCATCTCGCGGACGTCGCCCAGCGAAACCGCGACTACGAGCTCGCGGACACCTACATCGGGCCTGGAACCGAATACTGCAGCGAGCGAGGCCTCGATCTGTGGCTCCGCTACATGCACGTCTACCGGGCGCGAACCGAGCTCGATCGCGGCCGCTGGACCGAGGCTGTGGCCGCCATTCCGGCGAGCGTCGTGAAGCCGGGGACGCCGCTGCCGCGCATCGTTGCGCTGGTTGTGCTCGGGCTCGTCCGGGCCCGCCGAGGTGATCCCGAGCAGTGGCCGGCGCTGGACGAGGCGGCGGAGCTCGCAACTGCATCGGGCGAGCTGCAATGGCTCGCCCCGGTCGCCGCCGCACGGGCGGAAGCCCTGTGGCTGGCCGGCAGGCCTGACGCCGTCGCGGTGGAGACCGAGGAGGCGGTTGTCCGCGCTGTCGAGGGCGGTGCGCTCTGGTGGGCCGGGGAGCTCGCGTGCTGGCGCCGGCGCGCCAGCATCGAGGAGGACTTGCTACCCATCGCGGCGGAGCCCTGGGCACTTCAGCTCGCCGGCGACTGGAAGACGGCGGCCGAGCGTTGGTTGGAGATTGGATGCCCCTACGAGGCTGCGCTGGCGCTCGGCGATTCCGACGAGGAAGCCGCACTTCGCACGGCGCTGGACGAGCTGCGCCGCCTCGGCGCCAAGCCGGCGGCCGCATTCGTGACCCGCCGCCTGCGCGAGCTCGGCGCCCGTGGGCTCCCGCGCGCCCCGCGTCCTGCAACGCGGACGAACCCCGCCGGCCTGACTGCTCGCGAGCTCGAGGTGCTCCGTCTCGTCTCGCAGGGCCTCCGCAACACGGACATCGCAGACCGCCTCTTCCTGTCGGTCAGGACGGTCGACCACCACGTCGCGGCGATCCTGCGCAAGCTCGCCGTGCGCACCCGCGGAGAAGCGGCGAACGCCGCGCGTCGGCTCGGCGTCCTCGAAGTCGGGTAGCTCGCCACCGCCAATCTAGGCAGTTCCGCCGATTTCGCAGTCGCCGGCCGCGCCTAGCCTCGACGGGTCGAACGAACCCCGAGAGGAGCCGAAGTGAAGACCTACGTCATCCTGCGCCGCGCGGGCTGGAGAGCGGTAGAGGACGTGAAGGAGCTGGCGGAGCGCTCGACGGTCGAGGAAGACCCGCTGGCCGACGACGTGCACTGGCTTCGAAGCTACGTGTTGTCCGGCCCCCAGGGCTCGGTCGGCACGGTCTGCGTCTACGAGGCGACGAGCCCCGAGGCGATCCGCGCCCACGCCGACCGAGCAGGGCTGCCAGTCGACGAGATCTTCGGGGTTGTCGACACCGTCGTCGTCCGGCCCGATCCGGCTCCCGTGGAGGCTTGAGACAAGGAGGAACACATGTTGAAGTCACGGCTACGCCTCACGGCCCTGCTCGCCCTGACGCTCGCAGTTGCGGCGATCGCGGTCACGGCCGTCGTTGCGCAGGCAGGCAACAAGCACCACCCGTCGGTGACGGAGGCCCTGCGCGCCGCATCGGCGAAGTACCACGACATCAGCGTCGCGGAGGGGGACGGGTACTCGCTCCTGCGCGATGCGCAGAAGATCGCCTGCATCGACAACCAGCCGGTCGGCGGGATGGGCGTGCACTTCGTCAACGGCGGCGTCGGCGACACCAAGCTCGACCCCTACGCGCCCGAGGCGCTCGTCTACGCACCGATGAGGGACCGCACCCTGCGGCTGGCGGCCCTGGAGTACATCGTCTTCGCCGACGCCTGGAACGCCGGGCACTCCTCGCCGCCGTCGCTGTTCGGCCAGGAGTTCTTCCTCACGCCGGCTCCGAACCGGTTCGGCATCCCGGCCTTCTACGCCCTGCACGTCTGGATCTGGAAGCACAACCCCTCCGGGCTCACGCAGCCCTGGAACCCGCGGGTGCACTGCTGAACCTCGCTGCGACCGGGGTGGGGGCGGTCGGTCGCTCCCGCCCCGGTCGCGCTAGGCTGGCCCTCTGACGAAGGAGGCCGGCATGACCGAGGTTGCGGATCAGTTCACCGAGGAACGCAGCGGCGAGATCACGCGGATCACGCACTGGATCGAAGGGCAGCGCGTCGAAGGCACGTCCGGGCGCAGCGGCCCCGTCTACAACCCGGCCACCGGTGTCCAGACCGGCGAGGTCGACTTCGCCGCGGTTGAGGAAGTCGATGCGGCCGTCCAGGCGGCTAAGCGCGCGTTCGCGAGCTGGAGGACGGTCTCGCTCTCCCGCCGCACGGAGCTCTACTTCCGCATCCGCGAGCTCGTCCACGACCATGCGGACGACCTCGCGCGCTTCCTGACGCTCGAGCACGGGAAGGTCTTCTCCGACGCGAAGGGCGAGGTC
>JBKPFI010000380.1:0-6030 GCA_046728775.1 Actinomycetota bacterium
ATCCGCGGTAGCCCGACCGGGTGCGGGCACGAGCCGGTCGTGTAGATGTGGCCGCAGAAGTGGAAGGCCTCGGCCTTCTGCGCGCGCAGCGCCTCGAGCAGGAAGCCGCCGCTCGCGAGGCCGACGAGCAGCCGTCCGGTCCGCGCGAGGAACCCTCGCCGGGAGCTCGCGCCGGCGATGCTCTCGCTAAGCACGTAGCGGCTGGGTGGCTTGAGCCAGGAGGCTCTCCAGCTGGAAGAGCGAGTTGAAGGTCCCTTTCGCGAGCACCTCGCCGTCCGGGGCGAGCACGACGCCATAGGGGCTGCCGGGGACGGCGAGCGCGTGCCAGGCGTCGGCGTCGGCCTCCTCGTCGAAGCGCTGTAGCTCGACGTCGGGGTCGTTGGCAAGCAGCCTGAGCGACGGCTCGAGTGCCGCGCACAACGAGCAGCCGGGGGAGGTGAAGACCGCTACCGCCAGCGGCGCGTGCCGTTCGAAGCGCTCGATCAGGCCGACGCGCCCGCCGAGCTCGGGGCCCTCGTGGTCGAGCGAGAGCGCGGCCTGGGGCGCGACCGCGAGGCGCAGCTCCCCGAGCTCCCGAGCCAGTGCGAGCAGGGCGACCGCGAGCCCTGCGACGGCGAGGAGGGCCACCGCGAGCCCGATCCCGAGCCACGCATCGGTTGAGGGCCGGGCATCCGGGAGGAACGGGAGAGCCGCGGCGACCGCGGCCAGGAGCGTGGTGCGCGCGACGCTCGGCCAGCCGATCCGCGCGCGGTTGCCGAAGCAGCCGCAGGGAGCGCCGGCCCGCCCGCGGCCGATCGCGACGAGCTGCGCGAGCGCGAACCCCGCGAGCAGCGCAGCAGCGCCAAGAGCAGCGTCTGCGTCGAAGAGCAGCGCAATCGCCAGTCCCGCCTCCGCCGCGATCGCTCCCGCCCAGAGCGCGGCACGCAGTCGTGCCCTCTTCAGCCCGTAGGAGCGCAGAGCTTCGCGGCCGGAGCGGCCGGAACGCGCCTTGGCAAAGGCCGCCGCGAGCAGCACGGCAGCGAGGGCGAAGCGGAGGAGACCCACGACCGTCAAGCGAGGCGTGAGGATACGCCCTGCGGCGGCTGCCCGCCGCCGTCGGGTTTCGCGGCGCGCGGGGCGGGTAGCCCGGCTTCGCGAGCGAGACAAGGGGGAGTTGAGATGGCGGAGCTGACCGCAATCGAGAGCAAGATCGGCGAGGTCCTGGGCCTGGCGATGGCCGCGCAGGACGCGACGCAGAAGGTGAGCAAGCTCGTGGAGCAGGAGGGCGACCACGAAGACCTGAGCCAGACACTGCAGCGGATGGCGCAGGAGGCGAAGGAGACCGAAGAGCGCACCACGGAGGTCGCGTCCGAGCTCGAGGGCAAGAAGACGGCGATCCTCGAGAAGGCACGTGAGACCAAGCAGGAAGCGACCGAGATGATGTCGACGTATCTCGGCGACGACGCGGACGCGCTCGACGGCTTCGAGTTCCTGACGATGGCCGAAGCCGGCGAGGTGGGGCATTGGCAGGTGGTCGGCACGCTGAACCAGCGGGCCCAGCTGCCGGGGCTGCAGGAGGTCGTCGAGTGGGTGACGCCGATCCAGCGGCGCCATCTCCAGCAGACGCTCGACGGGTCGGTCGAGCTCGCGCGCGACGAAGATCCGAACGAGCCCGCCTAGTAGGAGGGCTTGACGAAACACCGGCTGTGCCGCCGCGCCGCGCTGCTCGCCCCGAGGCTGCGTCCTCAGTCGCGCCCGTACCTTCCAGGTACGAACGCTCCCTGCGTCCTTGCCTCGGAACGACCATCGCGCCCCGACGACGAGCGGAGTTCCGCCAAACCCTCCTAGCCTCGAACCAGCCAGTCGATCGGATCGCCTGCGCCGTAGAGCTGCGGGAGCGAGCGCAGACCGCGGCCGTCGGGCCTGATCAGGTACCAGTGCGGCAGCGGCTCCGAGCCGCGGTAGTGCGCGAACACGATGCGGCCGTCCGGCAGCCAGCCGTTCGGGCTGTCGCCGCCGCGCCAGTGGATGACCCGGCGCTTGCCCGACCCGTCCGCGTTCATCACGAACAGCTCGCGGTCGCCTCGCGCCTCCGCGCTGTAGAGAATCCGCGAGCCGTCCGGCGACCACTCGGCCGGGGCGTCGCCGTGCGCGCCGGCGGGCGGCCGGAGCACCGGATGGGTGAGCTGTCGTCGGTCGCTCCCGTCGCGACGCATCGTCCAGACCGCCCAGTTTCCGTTGCCCGGATGGGAGGCGAACGCGATCGTCCTCCCGTCCGGCGACCACGTCGCGACCTCGCCGGGCATCCCGAGGTCGACGAGGCCGCTGCCGTCCGGCCGCATCAACTGGATCGTGTCGACCGGCCTGCCGCCGGGATGGAACCCGCTGAACGCGATCGCGGCGCCGTCCGGCGACCAGGCCGGGAAAAGCCCGCCGGTGTACGGCTGGATCTCGCGGTCGCGGCGGGTACGCACGTCGACGACGCGGATCGCCTCGAGGCCGATGCCGTAGCGGTCGGGCGCGTAGTGGCCGCGTGAGCTGCGGAAGACGATGCTTCTTCCGTTCGGGGAGAAGTCCGGGTCGAAGTCGATGTCGCGGCCCGAGCGGGTCAAGCGCCGCCGGTGGCTCCCGTCGGCGCGCATTACCCAGATGTCGCCTCCGCGCGTGCTGTACGCGATCAGTCCGTGCAGAGTCGGGCGGGGGGCGGGCGGGATCCGGGGCGGGGCCGGCGGGGCTGCGGCGGCCACGCATGAGCTAGCGAGCAGTCCGGCAAGCGCTGCGAGCGCGACTCGCCGCGCCGTCACGAGCTCCGCCGTCACCCCGCTCACCTCTGCTTCTACACCGGACACGGCCCGGAGGGTTCCAGCAACGAGCGCAGGTGCCAGAGCTCGAGCTGCACCTCAGGGGCCGGGCTCGGCCTCGTTCGGAAGGTCGTGCAGCAGGTAGGCCTCGACCGGCTCCTCCTTGCCCTTCACCTGCAGGGCGGGCAGCCGCTCGAGCATCGCGCCGGGCGGTAGCGCGGCGGCCGTCTCGGCGCCCACGACGACCTTGCCCACGGGCGCGGCCGCCTCCAGGCGCGCGGCGAGGTTGACCGTGTCGCCGACGACGCCGTGCTTGCGGTGGCCGCTCGGGCCGCCGACGAGGCCGGCGAGCACCTCGCCGCTGTTCACCGCGGCGCGGAAGCGCGGCCACTCCGGGCGGCGCGACGCGATCTCGGCGGCGGCGGCCTGCAACGCGAGCGCCGTGCGGGCCGCGCGCGCCGCGTGGTCGGGCTGATCGCCGGACTGGTTGAAGATCACCATCACGGCGTCGCCCACGATCTGGTGCACCACCCCGCCCTCCGTCTCGAGCAGGGGCACGAGCGGCCGGAAGTAGCCGTTCAGCATCGCCGCCACGCGCGCCGGGGTTGTGCGCTCGGAGAAGGACGTAAAGCCCTGCAGGTCGGCGAGCATGACGCTGACCTCGCGCGTCGCCGCAAGCGTCTCGTCCAAGTAGAGGGGACTGAAGCGCTCCTCGTGCCACTCGCCGCGGGCGGCGACGGCGATCGCGACGAACGCGACCAGCATGAGGGCGTGCCATTCCCACCAGGAGGCGTGCCAGTTCCGGGCCCAGGCGATCACCAGCATCGCCTCGGCGAGGAGCGCGAACGCGAGCGCGACGCCCAGCAGGAACGGGGCGCGGCGGCGGCGGTAGAGGCGGAAGTAGCCGAACGCCGCCGTCGCGTAGAGGACGACGCCGGCCGCGGCGAGTGAGATCTGCCAACCGTCGAGCTCCTCGGCGCCGAGCTCTCCGGCGAGCGGGGCGATCTCCGAGAGGGAGACGGCGGCCCAGCCTCCCAGCAAGATCGCCAGCGCGGCGATCAGGGCCGGTGCCCAGCGAAGAACGCGCTCGGCTGCGAGGGGGCGAAGCGGCAGGCCGGGGGCAGCCGCGAACAAGCCGGCGACGGCGAGCCCTACGGGCGTCGCGAGCTCGAAGCCCCCGTTCTTCCCGAGCAGCACCCCGGGCGTGGCCAGCGCGTGCAGGCCGAGAAAGCCGGCCGCCGAGATGAAGGCCAGGGAGACCAGGAACAAGCGCGCGTCGCGGCGGCGGCGGGCCGCGACCCCGACGGCGTAACCGAGCCCGACGCTCAGCGCGGCGGCGCCGAGCACGAGCCAGAAGTGCGCCGGATGGTTCTCCCACGCCTCGTCGATCCCGGGGTGGAGCAGGAGGAGGGCGAGCAGACCTCCGCCGAGCAGGAACGCCGCCGCCGGCCACAGCCCGGCGGCCCGCTCCGCGCGCGCTTCGATCGCGGCGCTCCTCGATTCGGTCATCGGTCGTCTTGCGCGTGCGGTTCGCCGTAGGCCGCGAGCAGGTCGAGGAAGGGGACCGCGTCGAACGCCTCGGGCCCGAGCACGCCGGCGCCGCTCCAGGTCCCGGCCGCGAGCAGCTCGAGCGCGACCACGGGGTTCAGCGCCGTCTGCAGCACGACCGCTTGCGAGCCGTACTCGCGCATCGTCCGCTCGTTGTCGGCGACGTGGTAGAGGTAGGTCGCCCGCGCCTGGCCGTCCTTGCCGGTCCCGGTCAGGAACGTCCCCGCGCAGGTCTTGCCGTGCATTCGCTCCCCGAGGGTCGCCGGGTCCGGCAGCGCCGCGGCCACGACGTCCCGCGGCGCGACCTCGACGCCGCGCACCGCGATCGGCTCCTTCGAGTCGAGCCCGAGCTTGTGCAGCGTCTTCAGCACCCCGATGAACTCCTCGCCGAGCCCGTACTTGAAGGTGACGCGGCCGCATTTCACCCAGCGCGGCACGAGCACGACCTCCTCGTGCTCGACGTTCACGCACTCCAGCGGCCCGATGCCGTCGGGAAAGTCGAACACCTCCGGTTCCGAGAACGGCTCCGTCGTGTACCAGCCGCGCCCGAGCTCCCAGACGAGCGGCGGGTTGAGGCACTCCTCGATCGTCGTCCAGATCGAGAAGGTCGGCGCGAACTCGTAGTCGTCGACGGCGAGGTTCGCCCCGTCGCGCACGGCGACCTCGTCGATCTCCGAGAAGAGATGGTCGGCGGCGTACCGGGCGAACACGTCCGACAGGCCCGGCTCGACGCCGATGCCGACGAGCGCGAGCAGGCCAGCCGCGCGCCAGCGCTCGTCCTGCTCGAGCTGGAGCTGGCCGAGCATCGTGTCCCCGCTCGAGAGCGACATCGCCATGTCGAGGTAGGTGCAGCGCGTCTCGAAGGCGGCCTCGAAGATCGGCAGGTTGAAGCGCGGGTCTGTCGCGTTGAGGACGACGTCCGCATCGCGTGCGAGCGCGGCGACGGAGGCCTGGTCGGAGGCGTCGACCGGCGCGGCGGCGAAGCGTTCGTCGTCGAGGCGGCCGACGAGCGCCTCCGGCCTCGCCGGGTCGAGGTCGGAGAACGTGATCCGCTCGAAGAACTCGCGCCGCTGGGCCACGGCTCCCACCGCGGCGCCGACCCCGCCCGTGCCGACGACGAGGACCTTCACTCGGCGAGCGCCCCGCGGCTCCGCAGCAGCTCGAGCACTTCGTCGTGTGGGAGGCCGCGCACCACCCGCCCGTCGCGGCCGGTCACGTCGGGAGCGGCCCAGAGCGCGTTGAGCACCGCCTCCTCGGTCGACTCGACCGTGGCCGCGAAGAGCGCGTCGAGCTCGCGTCCCTCGAGCACCTCGCCGTCGCGCGAGGTGGAGAAGCCGAGGAAGATCTCGCCGCTGCCGTGATGGGCCACGGAGCCGATGCGGGCGAGCCCGAGGCCGGCCCGGCGGGCGAGCCGCTCGAGCGAGGCCGAGGCGAGCGGCGCATCGGTGGCGACGACCGCAATGCAGCTCCCGCCCGGTTTCGCGGGGTCGCGTCCACGCAGCAGCCGTCCGACGGGCACGCCTGCGACCGTGAGCTGCCGGCCCGAGCCGAAGTTCGCGAGCACGAGCACGCCGACGGTGTGCCCGCCGATCGTGCGGCTGGCGCTGCCGATGCCGCCCTTCCAGCCGAGGCAGCTCATGCCGGTGCCCGCCCCGACCGCCCCTTCCGCGAACGGCCACGCCGTCGCGCCCTCGACCGCGCG
>JBKPFI010000081.1:0-2859 GCA_046728775.1 Actinomycetota bacterium
CGCGAGATCATGGAGCTCGCGTTGCCGCTGCTCGAGCGCATCGCTCCGGACGTCGAGCCGCCGCTCGCCTACCGCGTCGGCGCCGAGCCGCCCCGAATCGTCCACGCGGATGCTCCGCTCGCGGCCGGCTACGAGGAGGCCGCGCGGCTCGCTGGTGAGGAGGGGTTGCTGGCGCTGATCGCGCCGCCGTCGCTGCGCGGCACCGCCGAGGGGTCGCTCTTCGACGAATCCCGGATCGCCGTGCTGACGCCGCGCGAGGCGAAGGGCATGGAGTTCGACCACGTGATCGTCGTCGAGCCTGGGCTGATCGTCGAGGAGGCGGTCGAAGGCCAGGGCCTGCGCGAGCTGTACGTCGCGCTCACGAGACCCACGACGACCCTCGTGCTCGTGCACGGAAGGCCGTTGCCGCCCGAGCTCCGCGTGACTAGCTCGGCGCGTACAGGTTGACCCGGACGCCGTCGGGGTCGATCAGCAGCGCATACCGCTGGCCCCAGAACGCGTCCCAGGGCTCCTTCTCGCCCTCGAAGCCGCCGCCCGTGACGCGCGCGTAGACCTCGTCGACCTCGGCGGGGCTCGCGCACTCGAGCGCGACCGAGAGCTGGTTGCCGGTCTCGCGCGACCAGTCGGGCAGGAAGCTCCGGACGACCTCCTCCGTGTCGAGCATGAAGCGCACGCCGTTCGGCAGGAATGCGTCGACGTGTTCCTCGTCCGGTGTCTCCGGCACGTCGAGGCCGAGGAGCCGGTAGAAACGAATCGAGCGGGCCATGTCCGAGGCGACGATGCCGATGGCGTTCAGCTCGGGCACGGCGGCGACAGTACCGAAGTATCGTCGCGGCGTGGAGGAGATCCGGATCGGGCGGGACGGATTCGCGCTCGCGGGGAGCTACTCGCAGGCCGGGCAGACGGCGGTCGTTGCGCTCCACGGCGCCGGCGAGGGCACTCGCGACTACGCGCTCTACCGCCACCTGCACGAGGCGCTCCCGACCGCCGGAATCGGAGTCGTCACCTTCGACCGCCGCGGCGAGGGCGACTCGACCGGCGACTCGACGCGCGGCCGCTTCGAGCTTCAGGTCGAGGACGCGCTGGCCGTTCTCCGGGCGATCGACGCCGCGCGCGTCGGGCTCTGGGGCATCAGCCAGGGCGCGTGGATCGGCCCGCTGGCCGCGGCAGCCTCCGACGAGGTGGCCTTCCTCGTCCTGATCGCCTCCACCGGCGTGACGCCGTCCGAGCAGATGATGTACGCCGTCGAGCAGCAGCTCCGCCTCGCCGGCTACGGGCAGGACGTGATCGAGCGAGCACTCGACCTACGCCGGCGGTTCGAGGACTGGATCCACACGCGCGCACCGGCGCCCGACGAGAAGCTCGCAGCCGACCTGTGGGCCGGCGTGGACGAGCCGTGGTGGGGCGAGGTCTGGTTGCCGCCGACGCTCCTCGACGAGGAGAGCCGCCGCCTCTGGATCGAGGAGATGGACTTCGACCCGCGGCCGGTCTTCGCGCGAGTGCGCGTCCCGACGCTGCTGTTCTACGGCGGCGCGGACTCGTGGACGCCGGTCGAGCCGAGCGTCGAAGCGTGGCGTGCGGCGCTCGGCTCGCAGGCC
Organism: Actinomycetota bacterium; assembly: GCA_046728775.1. GTDB lineage: Bacteria > Actinomycetota > Thermoleophilia > Gaiellales > Gaiellaceae > AC-32. Next base: position 1,599 of record JBKPFI010000081.1, read on the forward strand.
GAGATCGTCGTCATCCCCGGTGCCGAGCACGACCTGACGCTCACCGACGGCAGCCTCGCGCCGGAGTACGAGCGCACGCTCGTCGATTGGCTCGAGCGCCGCGCGGGTTGACCTTTGTACTCGGAGCGATCCGACGAGCGGCCGCGAGGGTTGGCACTATCGGGGAGCCGGGCGGTTCTTCTCTCTCCTGGGGGATTGAGCCGCCACTCCCTCGGGAACGGGCCGCCCGGCTCTACCCGTCGATACAGATCCCGCCGGCCCGCTGTTCTTGCGGCGAGCGCTTCGTTTTCGGCCACGATCGGACGGGAACGCTCGATTCGTCAGACAACGATTCGTGGAAGGGGTCGTGATGGGGCGACAAGTCCGATCGGGCGTCGGGAAAGGTGAAAGAGGCCGCCGGCCGGGCCAAGGGAGACTCCGGTCTCGCCGCCAAGGGCCGGCGCGAGCAGATCAAAGGCGACGTCAAGAAGAGCGGCAAGAAGCTGAAGGACGCGGCCAAGAAGATGTGACAGGCAGAGGGCCCGCGCGGGCCCCCTCCGTCTTTCCGCGGAACGGAGACCGATTCGGCCTAGATCTCGAGCTCGATCGTGACTGGCCCGTCGTTCACGAGCTCGAGCGCCATTCGGGCGCCGAAGACCCGGTCGCCACCGCAACCCCAAGATAAACGGCGGGACTCCGACGCGGCGACAACGACAAGCGACAACGAGCCGCCGGTGGCCTGAATGGCGACCACTGTTTGAGGCTGAGCACAAGATCCGGGCGCTCGGTGGATCAAACGAGGTAGGGAACCGGGCGCCCCTGCAGTCGGGAGTGACGGCTCTTCCTGGGGAGAGCACGGAGTCGCCCGGCTCCGGCCTTCGCTTCGCGCCTGGCCCGGTCATTCCTGTCCTGCACGGTGCGACGCGGCGTGATGGCGGCGAAGCTGCGGGCGGACCTGCCCCAACTGACGCAGCGCAAGCGGCGCAAGAAAGCCCCGGCGGGCGTTGCAACTGATCCTCGAGGCCAGCTGTGGCAGGAGGGAAGCCCCGGACGCCCGGGGCCTCTCCCTCTCCCCTTCCCCCTAGCCGCACTCCAAGCTGAAGTTGTCGAAGGACACGGCCACAGCGCCACTGGGGGTCACCGTGATGTGCGCGGTCTCCTTCACGTAATAGGTCGGGGCGCCCCTCGTCCCGACAATGTGGAAGCGATTGATGAACGTGTCGGTGAAGCCGCCGCTCGGGACAACGACGGTCGTCTCGCGCGTCAGGCCGGTTGCGTGGTA
>JBKPFI010000351.1:0-1567 GCA_046728775.1 Actinomycetota bacterium
CCGCTGCTCGGCGACGCTTCCCACCGAAGCGCTTTAGCATGTTTTGCAGGTAATTTCTCACAATCGGGGCGCCGAGATTTGAACTCGGGACCTCTAGTCCCCCAGACTAGCGCGCTAACCAGGCTGCGCCACGCCCCGTCCTTTCTCACTTTATCTCAGCCCGGGGTAAGCGGCCGCCCGGCAAAGCCGGACGGCCTCTTAAGCGGCATCGCGAGCGATGCCTTGGCAGGCTGCGCCAGGTTTGGGGCGCGCGAACTGCTCAACCGCTAGGTCTATCGCCCAGGCGTTTGTACAGGCGGTCGATCAGGTCCGGCATGGCTTCCAGGCGACGCGTGATGACGCGCAGGCGGTACTCGCGGAAGTGCTCCGGCTCCACGCCGAGGGCTTTCGCGAGCTGGCCCACGACCTTGTCCGACGGGACCGGGCGGTTGCCGTGCACCAGGTGGTTCAGATAGCCGGCGGAGAGCTTCGTCCGGTCGGCCAGCGCGCGGTACGTGACGCCCGTCTCGCCCATCAGCCGCTCGATCGTCGGGCCGAAGGGCTCGTCGCTGAACTTCCGGCGCCGGCGCGGCACCTAGACGATGCTCCCCAGCTCGGCGATGGCAACCCGCCGCTCCTCGCCGCTTGCGCGCTCGCGCACGTCGACGGCGCCGTCGTCGGCGGTTTTCTTGCCGACAGTCACCCGCAGCGGAATCCCGATCAGGTCAGCGTCGGCGAACTTCTCACCTGCGCGGGCGTCGCGGTCGTCGAGTAGTACCTCCGCGCCGGCCTCGTCGAGCACGCGCGCTGCCTCCTCGGCCTGGTGCTCGACGCTGGGCAACGCGAGCACATGGACGTCGTATGGCGCGATGCTACGCGGCCAGACGATCCCGTGCTCGTCGTGAGCCTGCTCGACCGCCGCCGCGATCACCCGGCCCGGGCCGATCCCGTAGCAGCCCATGATCAGCGGGCGCTCGCTGTCGTGCTCGTCGACGAAGGTCGCATTCAGTGGCTTCGAGTACTGGGTCTCGAGCTTGAAGATGTGTCCGACCTCGATCGCCACCTGCAGACGTAGATGCCCGCCGCAGTTGGGACATGCGTCTCCAGCGCGAACCTCTCGCAGATCCGCGAAGCGCGCCTCGAAGTCGCGGCCGGCCTGGACGCCGCGCAGATGGACGTCGTCGCGATTGGCGCCCACCACGTACTGGCCCTGGCGCAGCGCCTCGTCGGCGATCACGTCGACCGCGACGCCGACCGGGCCGATCGACCCACCGTCCGCGCCGAAGGCCGCACGGACCTCGTCGGGCTCGGCGGGCCTGAAGTTCTGGCCGAGGGCCTCGAGCAGCTTCATCTCGTTCTGCCGGTCGTCCCCGCGGACGAGCGCGAGCACGACACGGCCGTCGGCGACCACGGGAATGGCCTTGGCGGTCGTGCGCGGGTCCACGCCGAGGAACTCCGAGACTCCTTCGATCGTACGCCGGCCGGGCGTCTCGACCTCTTCCGGCGCGTCCAGCGTCTCGGGGAAGTCCGCGGGCGAGGGGACGCCCCCCGCGATCTCGAGATCGGCTGCGTAGTCGCCGTTCTCGCA
>JBKPFI010000172.1:0-13015 GCA_046728775.1 Actinomycetota bacterium
GCGCTCCGCCTCCTCGAGGTACGGCTCGATCGTGTACGCGGGGTCGACGACCACCGCCTCGCGGCTCCCCTCGTCGCCGATCAGGTAGGACGCGCAGCCGAGGTCGTCGTCCACGAGCTGCCGAAAGAGCACTTCGCGACCGACCGTACCAGCGGCTGCCGCTAGCTTTCTTGAAGTGACGAGCCGCTAGGCGGCGGGCGCCTTGGGCGCGCAGTGAGGCATGTGCTGCTGCGCCACGCGGAGAAGGAGCGCGTGGAGCTGGGTTCGCTCGGTCTCGTCGAGCGAGTCAAGAAAGTCGTCCTCGACCCGCGCGGCGACCGCGCGGAGCTTTGCGAGCGCGCGCTTGCCCTCCGGCGTCATCCGCACGATATGACGGCGCCGGTCGGCCGGATCGCGCCGCCGCTCGACCAGGTCCCGCTCCTCGAGTTCGTCGAGCAGACCGACCAGCTGGCCACGGTCGTACCCGAGCGCCTCGGCGATCGCCCCCTGGGTCTCGCGCGAGCCCTCGTCGAGGACGGCGAGCACGGCGTGGTGATACGGGTGCAGGTCCGTGCTCGCGTAGGCTTCCAGCGCCTGCTCCTTGGCGGCAAACCCCAGGCGCTTGAGCAGAAACGCGGTCGAGGCGACCAGCTCTTCCGGTAGCCGCGGCAGGGCGGTCGAGGGTTTCGTCGGCTCGGGGCTCATGATGCTCACCGCGAAATAGAGTAGCGCGCCCAACCGTTGTCATGGTGTAAGGTTGATCATGTCAACGATTGGGGAGGACAACTAAACGTGCCAGTTGTTTCGAAGCGCTGGAGCGCACTCGCGCTCATTGTCACAGCTCAGTTCATGGTGATTCTCGACGTCGCGATCGTGAACGTCGCGCTGCCGTCGATCAAGACCGATCTCGGGTTCTCGCAGACGAATCTGCAGTGGGTGATCTCGGCCTACGCGATCCTGTTCGGCGGCGCACTGCTGCTCGGGGGCCGGCTCGCAGACCTGCTCGGGCGGCGCCGGCTGTTCGTCGCCGGGCTCGCGCTCTTCACGCTCGCGTCGCTGCTCTGCGGCCTCGCCTGGTCGGAGGCCTCGCTGATCGGCTTCCGCGCGGTGCAAGGGCTGGGCGGGGCGCTGCTCGCGCCTGCCGCGCTCTCGCTGCTGATGACGACGTTCGCGGAGGGCCGCGACCGGAACCTCGCCCTCGGGATCTACGGCGCAGCCTCCGGCAGCGGCGCGGCCGCGGGAGTGCTGCTCGGCGGTCTGCTGACCTCGTACCTGAGCTGGTCCTGGGTCTTCTTCATCAATGTGCCGGTCGGTGTGGCGGCGATCGCGCTTGCGCCGGTGCTCCTGCGCGACAGCCGCGCGGAGCTGCCGCGACGCCACTTCGACTTCGCCGGCGCCGCCTCGGTCACGGCCGGGCTGATGCTGCTCGTCTACGCGATGACGCGCGCGACGAGCGACGGCTGGGGCTCCGCCACGACGCTCTCGCTCCTCGCGGGCGCGGTCGCTCTCGTGCTCGCCTTCGTCGCGATCGAGCTGCGCTCGCCGGCGCCGTTGATGCCGCTGCGTATCTTCCGGCTGCGGACGCTCACGGCGGCGAACGTGGCGATGGCGATCGTCGGCGGGGTCGCGTTCTCGGAGTTCTTCCTGCTGACGCTCTACCTTCAGGACGTCCTCCACTACTCGGCGATCGAGACCGGCGTCGCGTTCTCGGCCTTCGCACTGACGGTGGTGGTCGTCTCGAATGTCGCGCAGGTGATCGTCGGGCGGCTGGGCGTGCGGCCGACGCTGACGGCCGGGTTGCTCGCCTCCGCCGCGTCGGTCGCGGTGCTCGCACGGCTGCCGGTCGAAGGGCACTACTTCTGGGATCTCTTCCCGGCCTTCGTTCTCGGTGGCGCTGGGATGGGCATGTCCTTCGTTCCCGTGACGATCGCGAGCCTGACCGGCGTCGAGCGCTCGGATGCAGGCATCGCCTCCGGCCTGGTCAACACGAGCCGCCAGATCGGCGGCGCCGTCGCCCTCGCCGGGGTCAGCGCTATCGCGGCGTCGTCCACCGCGAGCTACGCAGGCAGCCACGCGGCGGTGACCGCCTCGAGCGCGGTTGCCCTGGATCACGGCTTCCAGACGGGGCTGTACGTGCTGATCGGGCTGCTGCTCCTCGGCGCACTGGTCGCCCTCGCGTTCGTCAGGTCGGCGCCGGCGGCCGGCGCTCCGGCCCACGAGGTCGAGCCCGAGGCCGTCCCGCTCGAAGAAGCAGCCTGACCCCTCGCGCAGGCTAGCGTTCCGCCGATGAGCAGAAGCTCGTGGCGGATCGCCGCGGTCGTGGGGATCGTGCTCCTCGCCGCGCTCGTCGCGGGGGTCGCGGTCCTCGCGAGCGGCTCCGGCCACGGGCGCGGGCCGGTCGTCGGCACGTCCTCCCTGAAGGTCGGCGTCACCAGGCCGCCCGCGCCGCCGCGCAGGGCGCTGGTGCTCGCGGGTGAATCCGGGAAGCGGGCCGTCGCGCTCGCCGTGAGCGGCCGGCGGCTCGTCGCGACGGTCCTGTCGGCGGACGGTGGGCCGCTCTCCGGGCTGAAGGTCTCGTTCCGCGGGGGCTCGCGCGTCGTGCAAGCGCGCGCGTGCGGAGCCGGGTGCTACACGGCGTCGGCCCCGGCCGCCGCACAGGTCGAGGTTCGGCCGAGCGGGAGCCGGCCGGTCGTCTTCCGCGTGCCGGCGTCGGCACCGAGCGCGGCGGCGATCGTGGCGCGCGCAGCGCGCGCGATCCGCTCGCTGAAGAGCCTCGTGTACGTCGAGTCGCTGCGCTCGGGGCCGAAGGGCGGCATCGTGACGACCTGGCGGCTGAAGGCGCCCAACCAGATCGAGTACAGCATCCACGGCGGCGCCGATGCGGTCGTGATCGGCAAGCGTCGCTGGGACCGTGACCGCCCCGGGGCGCGTTGGCGCCGTTCGCAGCAGCTTCCGGCGCTCCGCGTGCCGGAACCTGCCTGGGGTGCGGTCGCCACGAACGCGCGGCTGCTCGGCACCGGCCGCGTCGACCGCCGCCCGGTCTGGGTCGTCTCGTTCGTCAATCCGACCACGCCGGCGTGGTTCACGGCCTGGATCGACCGCGAGACGAATCGGCCGCTGCAGCTCCGGATGACTGCCGCCGCCCACTTCATGTTCCACCGCTACCTGAAGTTCGACCGGCCGCTGCGGATCGTGCCGCCCACGGGCTCCTCGTAGCGCTCGAGCACGTCGAAGAAGACGACGAGTCCGAGGACCGTCGCCGCGGCGCCGGCGCAGATCGCCAGCGCCACCGCGGCGCGTGACGCCTCGGCGGGGAGCGAGGAGAGCACGATCCCGTGCAGCAGCGCCGGGAACTTGCTCAGTCCGACGGCGAGCGCGAGCAGTCCCAGCGCCCCGCTCGCAAGCGCCCGCGTGTTCGGCGAGCCCCACAGGACGAAGGCGAGCCCGACGACCACGAAGACGAGCTCGTTCGCCGCCTCGACCCAGGCGCCCGAGGTGGCGCTGGAGGCAAGGGCGAAGTCCGCGGCTGTCATCGCGGTCGCCGCGGCGGCCACCACGCCCAGGGCGATCGTGGCGGCGCGCAGCAGAGCCCCGTTCCGTCGGGAAAGCACGATCGCGACGCCGACCGCCGCGACCGCTGCGAGCGCGACCCACGGCAGCAGCGAGGGCTTGGGAACGCGAATGAGCTCGCCGGCGAGGCTTGCTCGGCTCCCGTCGACGACGAGCGGCACTGTCCACCGCCGCCGCGTGACACCCGGGGGGACCCCCCGCAGCCGTGCGTCGTGCCAGACGACGCTGTGCCGGGACGAGATCCGCTGCCACCTCGGCGTCCGCGCGGCCCGCGCCGGCCGCTGCTTGAGAAGGCCGGTCCCGGCCGCCGTCGCGGAGGCTTCGTTGACCTCCACGCCGTCGGCGCCGACCCTGATCTCCGGCTCTCCGAGGTAGCCGAGCACGACGGCCTCGTGTCCCGGAGCGACCGTCAGACCGAGAGCGAGGTCGCTCCTGTAAACCCGCGCCGTGACCCCGCCCGGCGAGGTCGAGATCGTCGCCCGGTAGTCGACGGCGGTGCGCCCGCTGCGGATGTGAGCACCGGCGGTCGTCGGCGCCACGAGCACCGCGAGCACGCCCAGCCCCACGGCGAGCGCCAGCCGCACTAGACCGTCCGGCGGATCGCGTCGATGACGACGATCCAGGCGACGGCGGCCGCGGCCACGGCGACGAGAGCGATCAGCAGCCGTGCCCTCATCCTCCCGCCTTGTCGACCAGCGTCACGACGAACGGCTTTCCGCCCGGAGGCGTGACCTCGAACTGCAGCGCCCAATGGCCCACCATCACGAGGGCAGGCGCGGACCTCGCGAACAGGCCTGGGCGCAGCTCGCGGAAGCGGTAGCTCTGCTCGCCCATCTCCATGTCGAGCATGTCGAACTTCGTCACCACTTCGGCGCCGCGTACCGGTACACCGGCCTGCGTCAAAGCGACGGAGAAGTCGTTCGCCACTGCGGCGCGGTTCGGTGTCACCCGGACGCGGACGCGGTAGGGCCCCTTCGAGACGGCCTTCGAGACGGGGCCCGGCCCGACGCGGGCGGCGACGTCCTGCACGCGCGCGAGCGCGCTCGACGGCGGCGGCAGGCTCGCGAGCACTCCCGCCGCGAAGAGCGCGGCCGTGACGAAGACGATCTCGCCCTGCACGAGGCGCCGGAGGAGCAGCGGCGCCGATGCGTCCCTTGCCTGAAGCCGTGGCTTCGTCCGCGCGAGGTTGACTGCGGCCAGCAGCAGCGCTGCCGAGAGCAGCCCGATCTTCCAGAGGAGCGCTTGCCCGTACGAGGTCTGCCAGAGCGTCGCCAGCGTCGGCAGCTCGAGCAGCGACTGGCCAATTCCGGTGCCGATCAGCAGCAGAACCGAAGCGAAGGCGAGTGCCGAGAAGCGTGGAACCACGAACGCCAGCGCCGCCGCGCGGGCCTCGCGCCCGACCGAGAGCCAGAAGACCACGAGCCCGATCAGGCCGCCGAGCCAGATTCCGGCGGCGGCCAGATGCGCCGCGTCGAGGGGCAGGGACAGCCCGCGCGGCGACTTCTGGCCCGCGTGGCCGGCGAGCGCCGGAAGGAGCAGCGTGCCGACGCCCGCCGCGAGCGCGGCCGGCAGCGCGAGCAGCTCGGTCACCGAGCGCTGCTCCCGCTCCGGCCGGTCGACGAAGAGCGCGGCGGCCGCCGCGGCCGCGAAGAGGGCGAGCACGAGCTCGAGATCGAGGAAGTCGCGGCCGAACCCGGAGGAGCGCGCCGCAGGGACGATGTCGCCGAGATCCCAGACCGATCGCAGGGTGAACTGGGCCGTGAAGAGCACGACGTAGACCGGGATCGCGACGAGGGCAACCGCGACGGCAACGGCGAAGGCGATGTTCAGCGGACGCAGCGAGCAGCCGCGGACCGCCCGCGCCACCGGCCGCGCAACGAGCGCCCGGAGCACGAACAGCCCGAGCGCGGCGAGCAGCGAGAGGAAGACGACCCAGCGCGCGACCAGCAGGCGCGTCGTCGTCGCGGTCTCGCTCAGCGACGGGACGCGGAACTGCGGTGGCGGCCCTGGGTTCGGCCCGACCGCGAACGTGAACGCGCCGCGCACGGGGTGGCCGTCGGCCGAGATCACGCGCCAGAAGACGAGGTACCAGCCCTCGGGCACGCGCCGCAGCGGCGTTACGAGCGTCTGTGGCGTGCCCGGGGCGGCGGCGGGCTGGCCGCTCGTCACCTGCCGCCCAGCTGCGTCCGTGACCGAGACGATCGCAAAGCGCGGCTCGACCGGCTCGCTGTAGGTCAGCCTCACCTCGGGCGGCGCCCGGTTGATCGTGCGGCTCGCCTCGGGGACGGTGCGCAGCAGCGCCGCGTGCGCCCACGCGGCGACGGGCAGCGCGAGCGCCACCGCCGCCGGGAGCACGAGCAGCCCGGCGCGCCTCACGCCAGCGGCCGGCCCTTCGCGAGGAGCGCGACGAGCCCGAGTAGGACGCCCGCGGCGCCGAGGATCACCGCAAGCACCGAGAGCGTCGAGTTCGAGCCGCTGAACGACGAGACGCCCTCGACGGTGGGCGCGGGCGTGTCGGAGCTCTCGGGCCCGCTCCAGTCGACCACCTTGCCGCTGGAGTAGGTCTGGCGGACCGCGAACGTGTAGTTCTTGCTCGAGTCGAGGCTGCCGTTGAAGCGGAAGACTGCGTCCTCGTCGGTCGGCACCTTGCCGCCGGTCCACGTCACCTTCTGGATTACGCGTTCTTCGCCCGAGCCGGTTGCCTGCTCGGAGCGCTTCCAGCCGGGCGTCGGCTCGAACGAGTCGACCGAGAAGCCGTCCGGGACGGTCAGCTCGATCTCGGTCGTCGTCGCGCCCTCCTCCTCGGTCGGGACGGAGAGCGTGAATTGCTGGGACGCCTTGGATTTCGCGACGGGCGGGCTGACGATCGCGTGCGCGGATGCGTTGCTCGCAAAGGCGAGCGCGGTTCCCGCCGCCGTGGCGGCGAGCAGGACGAATCTCATGGGTCTCCTTTCGCTTGGCTAGATCAGAGCCAGGCGAAAGCCGGCGGCGCGCGGGAGCGGCGGCGGCGCGGCGCGGGGTGCGTGGCAACGGCGACCCGCCAGGCGGGTGGGACGAGCGGCGGCGCGGTCGCCAATGGGCGGCGTCGGAGCTCCCGCACGACCGCCCGCATCCAGCCGAGCAGATGCGCGGCTGCCTCGGCAAGCGCCGCCGCAAGAACCGCGAGCCCCACCAGCAGCGGGATCACGTTCCGGTGGACGGGCCCGACGAGGCACGAGAGCCCGTGGAAGCCGATCCCGGCCCGCCAGTGAAGGTACGACTCGAACAGTGCGAAGCTCAGCGAGCTGGCGAGAAAGAGCCCGGTTGCGCGCAGGGCGAGCCGCCGCAGCCGCAAGGCGGGCGCGACGCGCTCGGGGCTCAGGCGTTGCCGCTCGCGCACTCCCAGCGCGGCAAGCCAGACGACCAGCGTGGAGACGACCGCAGCGAGCCCGATCGAGACGAGGGTGACGACGACGAGGCCCGGGCCGCCGGCCGACCGTTCCAAGCGGCTCGCAAGTGGGCTCGGGGCCAGCGCGTAGGCGAGCCAGCGAGCGGTGAGGACGAGCAGCGCCACCACACCAGGCCACAGCAGGAGGCGCGCCTTCATCGAACCTGGAGGGTAAACGGCGCCGTGACGATGCGGCCGCGGTCCTGGAACTGGAGGAACAGTCGCCATTCCCCCGCAAGGGGCAACAGCACGCCGACGTGGAGCTGCCCAGGGCCGGACGGCCTGCCGGTGACCGTCGCGCCACCGAGCACGCTCGTGCAGCCGGGTGTGTTCGGCCCGCAGACGTGCGTGTGAAAGTAGTCGAGGGAGCCCTTCCGGAAGAAGATCGCGTGCGCCAGCGCGCCGAACCAGGGCCTGAAACGCACCGGTTTCCCGGTGGGGTCACGGATTATGGCCGTGAGGGTCGTCGCCTCGATTGGACGGATCCGCGACGGGCCGTGCAGTGTCACCCGGTAGCCGTCCGCGTCGACGTGCGGCGTGAAGGGCGGCAGCGGCTTCGGCCGGTACGTCCCTTCCACGCGCAGGTCGTCGTGGAGCTGGAAGTTCCGCGGTGCGCCTTTTGCCGCCGGGTAGGCGTCCACGAGCACCCGATACGGGCCTGGACTGGGGAGGTCGACGTCGTCCACGATGCGGCCGTTCGGGCCGATCGGAGGGTGGCGGTGGATGATCACGCCGAGGTCGCGGCGCACGACGATCACATGGACGCCGGTGTGCGGGCCCGCGCCGCGACGGTACTTCGTCAGCGGCTGCCCCGACGGCTGGCGGATCGTGAACGAGAGCCTCGTGGGCCCGGCCTTCGTGACCCGTAGCGGCTCAAACCGCGAGAGCTCGAACGTGCGCGCGGCTCCGATCGTCGGCACGCTGGGACGCGAGGAAGACGAGCAGCCTACGAGGAGCGCAACGGCGCTGCAGACGAGGAGAAGGCGCAATCTGCGGTCAGGATCACGACGGGTGGGAGGGCGTGTCAACCGATAACCTGATCCGGCGGTGCCGATCGCGCATCTGTCCGCTTCCTGGGAGACGCCGCCGACGGTCCTCTTCGGCGCCGCAGTGGCTATCGCCCTGTTCGTACAGGGCTTCGTCCGCCTCCGCCGCCGCCGGCCCGACCACGCCCCGTGGAACAGGGCACTGCTCTTCGGCACCGGCCTTGCGCTGCTCGTCCTGCCGCTCGTCTCGCCGCTCGACCACGTCGGCGACGAGGAGCTGCTCTCGGCGCACATGCTCCAGCACGTCCTGATCGGCGACGCCGCGGTCGCCCTCCTCGTCGTCGCGGTGCGCGGGCCGCTGGTCTTCTTCCTCCTGCCGCCGCCCCTGCTGCGGCCGCTGGCCTCGTTCAGGCCCCTGCGCGCCTTCCTGTCGCTGCTGCTGGTGCCGCTCGTCAGCCTCGGCGTCTGGGCGGTCGTGTTCCTCGGCTGGCACGTTCCCGCGGTCTACGACTACGCGGCCGCGCACCCGCTGGTGCACGACCTGGAGCACCTCAGCTTCATCGTCGCGGGACTCCTCGCGTGGACGCAGCTCGTCGACCCGGCACGGCACGGCCGCCTCCGCCGGCCGCAGCGCGTCTTCTTCGCGCTCGCAATGCTGGCGATCGCCCAGCCACTCGTCGACGCCTTGCTCTTCACGAGCGCGGCCTACGACCGCTACACCGGCGCGCACGGGCTCTCGGCGCTTACCGATCAGCGGCTCGCCGGCGTGGTGATGATGGTCGAGCAGCTCCTGACGCTCGGCGTCTGCGTCGCGCTGCTGCTGCGGCCGTACGTCACCGAGCGGCAGCGCAAGCCCGCCTTCACGTGACCGCCCCGGCCGCGTCGTCGTTCAGCTTCGAGCCGCTCTTCCTCGTGCTTGCGGCGGCCGCGGTGTACGGCTACGTCCGCCTCGCGAGAACCGTCGAGCGGCCGGGCTGGTTCCGGGCATCGTTGTTCGGCCTCGGGATCCTCCTGATCGCGGCCTCGCTCAACTCGCCGCTTGAGACGATCGCGATCCACTACCTGCTCGTGATCCACCTGCTGCAGAACGTGATGGTCGCGGACTGGGCGCCGCCGCTGCTCGTGCTCGGCCTGACCCCCGCGATGCGCTCCGCGGTCGCGGAACGCGGCGGACGATGGCTGCGCGTCCTCACGCGCCCGCGCGTGTCCCTGCCCCTCTGGCTCGGGATCTGGTACGGCGTCCACCTGCCGGTCTTCTACGACTACGCGCTTCGCCACCCGTGGCTCTTGAACCTCGAGCACGGCCTGCTGATCTTCGCCGGCCTCGTCTTCTGGTGGCCCGTCTTCGCCGAGCTGCCGCAGCGCCTCTCGAGCGCGATCAAGCTCGTCTACCTCGGCGCGGCGTACGTCGGCTCGGCGTTCCTCTCGCTCGCGTTGATCTTCTCGTCGAGCGCGTTCTACGGCTTCTACGAGGCCGCGCCGCGCCTCTGGGGGCTTTCGCCGGAGAAGGACCAGAACCTCGGCGGCATCCTGATGAACGGCGAGCAGATGATCGTCTTCTTCGCGGCGCTCTCGTACTTCCTGCTCCGCCTGCTCTCGGAGGAGGAGGAAGCGCAGCGGGCACTCGAGAGCTGATGCGGCGCGCGCTTCTCGCAGCCGCGGCCGTCGCGCTCCTCGCGGTCCCGGCGGCGCACGCGAACGGCGACCCCGCGAGCGACGTCCTGATCACCCAGCAGGTCTTCATCGGGCCGGAGGTGCCGGTCTCGAGTGCCGACCAGGACGAGCTGCTGAAGACCGTCGCGGCCGCGAACGAGCGCGGCTACAAGATCCGCGTCGCGGTAATCGCGTTCAGCGGCGACCTGGGCACAGCCGTCAGCCTCTGGCGGCACCCGCAGAGCTACGGGAAGTTCCTGGGCAGCGAGCTCGCGTTCGTCTACAAGGACCGGCTGCTGATCGCGATGCCGGCCGGGTTCGGGATCTACCGCGGCGGCAAGCCCGTGGCCAAGGAACAGCGGGCGCTCGGCCGGATCCAGGCGGGCAAGACGCCGGCCGCGCTCGTCCAGTCGACCACGCGCGCCGTGCGGACGCTCGCGGCCTCGGACGGGATCACGCTGCCGGCCAGCACGAGCAAGAGCACAGCCTGGCGTGACCGCGCGATCATCGCCGCCGCCGGCGTGGCGATCCTGCTGATCCTCTTCCTCCCGGGCCGCTGGCTCAGAAGGAGCCGCGCGGAGCCCGCAGAGCCGAAGTCAGAGCCCTAGGTGCCTCGCGATCACCATCCGCTGGACTTCGTTGGTGCCCTCCCCGATCTCGAGGATCTTCTGGTCGCGGTAGAGCCGGGCGATCGCCGATTCCTCCATGAAGCCGTAGCCGCCGTGGATCTGCAGCGCCGCGTTGGCGGCCCGGTGTGAGAGCTCACCGGTGTAGAGCTTGGCCATCGCGGCCTCCTTCGCGAACGGACGGCCCTCGTCCTTGAGCCACGCCGCCTTGTAGGTGAGCACCCGCCCGGCCTCGATCTCGACGGCCATGTCCGCGAGCTGAAACTGCACGGCCTGGAACTTCGCGATCGGCTTGCCGAACTGCTCGCGCTCCTTCGCGTAGGCGACGGCGAGGTCGTAGCAGCCCTGCGCGAGCCCGACGCCCATGGCCGCGACCGAGATCCGCCCGCCGTCGAGGATCTCCAGGAACTGCGCGAAGCCCTTGCCGCGCTCCCCGAGCAGGTTTCCCTCGGGGACGGCGCAGTCGCGGAAGGAGAGCTCGCGCGTGTCGGAGGCCCGCCAGCCGAGCTTGTCCATCGGAGCCGAGATCTCGTAGCCGGGCGTGCCGTTCGGGACGATCAGGTTCGAGATCTCGTCGTCGCCGGTGCGGGCGGTGATCGTCACGCACGCCGTGATGTCGGTGCCGGCGTTGGTGATGAAGATCTTCGAGCCATTGATCACCCACCCGCCGTCGCGGAGGTCCGCGGTCGTGCGCGACGACGCCGCGTCGGAGCCGGCGCCGGGCTCGGTGAGCCCGAAGGCGGCGAGCTTGCGGCCGGAAGCGAGGTCGGGCAGCCACTCCCGTTTCTGCTCCTCCGTGCCGAAGAGCAGGATCGGCATCGTCCCGAGCGAGGTGTGGGCGGCCATCGTGATCGCCACCGACGAGTCGACCCGCGTCAGCTCCTCGACCGCGATCGCGTAGGAGAGCGTGTCCGTGCCCGCGCCGCCGTACTCCTCCGGGACCGGCATGCCCATCAGTCCGAGCCCGGCGAGCTCGGCCACCAGGTCGTAGGGGAAGCGGTGCTCGCGGTCGAGCTCGGCGGCGACCGGAGCGACGCGCTGCTCCGCGAACTCGCGCACGGTCGAGCGAACGAGCTCGTGCTCGGGCGAGAGGTCGAAGTTCACGCCGCCATTAAGCCGACAGGCGCGAGGCGAGCTCGACGATCAGGCGGACGCCGTAGCCGGTCCCGCCACGCTGGCTGAGGTAGTCGCCGCGCGAGCGCTCCAGGAAGGCGGGGCCCGCAATGTCCCCGTGCGCCCACGGCCCCTCGCCCGCGAACTCCTCGAGGAACGCGGCGGCGAGCACCGCTCCCGCCTGCCGGAGGTCGGACGAGTTCTTCATGTCCGCGTAGACCGAGTCGACGTAGCGGCGGTAGCGCGGGTTCATCGGGAACGGCCAGGCGTGGTCGCCGCTGGCTTCGCCGGCCGCCACGATCTGGTCACGCCAAGCGTCGTCGTTGGCGAAGAAGCCGGCGTAGAAGTCCCCGAGCGCGACCTCCATCGCTCCGGTCAGCGTGGCCAGGTCGAGGATGTGCGTCGCGCCCTGGCCGCGCGCGTACCAGAGCGCGTCGGCGAGGACGAGCCTTCCCTCGGCGTCCGTGTTGGTGACCTCGATCGTCTTGCCGTTGGCCGCGGTGATGATGTCGCCGGGGCGGTAGGCGTGGCCGCTGGGCATGTTCTCGGTCGCCGCGGCGACGGTCAGCACCCGCAGCGGCAGGCCGAGCTCCGCGATCGCGCCGGTGGCCTCGAGCACCGCCGCGCCGCCGGCCATGTCGCCCTTCATGTCCTCCATGTGGAGCGACGGCTTCAGCGAGATGCCGCCGGTGTCGAACGTGATCGCCTTGCCGACGAGCCCGAGCACGAGGTCGGCGCGCGCGGGCTCGGGCGGGTCGTACCGGAGCACAACGAGACGCGGCGGGTTGTCGCTTCCCTGCGCGACGGCGGCGAATGCTCCCATGCCCTGCTCGTGGATCTCATCTGGTCCTAGCGCGTCGGCGGTGACGTGCTGGACCTCGGAGGCGATCTCACGCGCTCGCTCGGCGAGCCGCTCGGGTGTTGCCTCGTTCGGCGGGCTGTTGACGAGGTCGCGCGCGCGGTTCGTCCACGCTGCGACGGTCGCAGCGAGCTCCGCGGCCTCGACGAGGTCATCCGCCTCCCCGCAGAGGACGAGCGACGAGAGTTTCGAAGGCGGCTCCTCGCGCTTCCAGCGCGCCGGCTCGTAGCTGCCGAGCACGGTTCCGTCGACTAGGGCCCGCGCCTGCTGGGCCGGCGATACCGGCAGCGAGGGATCGACCGCCCAGGCGATCCGCTCTGCGAACTCGCCAGCCGCGCGGGCGACCGCAGCCGCGGCCGTGCGGAGGGCGTCCGCCTCGACACGGTCGCGTGGGCCGACACCCGCCACGGCCAGTCGCCGCGCGCCCAGCTTGCCGTCGACGTGGACGAGCCCCGCGCGTCCCACTTCGTCCCGCAGCTCGCCTTCGCCTGCGAGCCGGCCGATCAGCCCGTCGAGCGCGGAGTCGAGCTGAGCCGCGACCCCGTCGAGTCCGTCTCCGCCGGTGAGTGGCACGGCCACCACGTCTGCCTCCACCTCGGCCGGCGCGGCGGCCTGGACCTCGACGTCCATCGCGGCGCGATGCTAGCCGACCGCTCTAATAGCCTGCCGCCCCATGAGGGGGCTTTACCTGCTGCCCCGCGGCGCCGATAGGGGAGTCGTGGCGCGCGGCACCTCTCTGCGGACCCTGCGGCCGGCCCGCTTTCGGCGCGGCCGCGGACGCGTGAGCGCGGACGAGCTCAAC
>JBKPFI010000267.1:0-2322 GCA_046728775.1 Actinomycetota bacterium
CTCGACGCCGCGAGCCTACTACGCGGCGGCTCGGTGGCTCTCGGTCAGGTCTCGGAGAGCCAGGTCGAGCGCCAACACCATCATCACGCGCTGGTACAGCCCCTCACGCGAGAGGCCTTGGATCGTGCGTCCTTGACAGAAGGCCTCGACCCACGGGGTGTATGCGCTCCGCACGAAGTATTCACCCACGGGACTCCCGGGATCAAGCAAGCTCTCGCGCAGGATCAGGCGGAACGAACGGTCCACCCATTGGTCTACCGGAACCGCAAATCCCCGCTTTGGCCGGGCCGCGATGTCCGCCGGGAGATGCCGGCCGGCCAACGCACGTAGAAGGCGCTTGCCCTTCCTTCCCTCGACACGCAACGCGTGCGGAAGAGTCAGCCCGAACCCAATTAGGTCCTCGTCCAGCATCGGCACGCGCACTTCCAGGCTGTGCCGCATGCTTCCCGCATCCACCTTCGGTAGGTAGTCGTTGGCCAGGATGAGACGCACGTTGAGCTCGACCGCATGTGCGGAGAGGCGCTCCAGCGACGAAACGCTTCGCCCGACCGAGTGGCGCCAGTGGCGCTCGAAATGGCGGCGCAGCGGCTCGACGTCGTCGAGCGGGCGTGTCAGCTCCTGAAGCTCGCGCTCGCCGAGCCACGAAAAAAAGGTCTGCAGGATGCCGGTGTCGTCGGCCCCTGCCAGGTCGCGCATTCTGCGGGCAAGCGTCGGCCGCACGACCCCGAGGCGAGCGAACGGCGCGACGAAAGGCACGCCGGCCCGCCAGAAGAAGGCCGGGGCCCACCGCAGGCCGTTGACCGCCGCGATCTGCCAGTAGACGTCGTACCCGCCGAAGCCCTCGTCGCCGCCGTCGCCTGACAGCGCAACCGTCACGTGCCGCCGCATCGCCGCCGAGATCTGGTCGACAGCGAACAACGACGTATCCGCGAACGGCTGTCCCACGATACGCATGAGGCCCGTGATCGCCTCCCAGGTCCCGCTCTGCCCGTCCATCTCCAGCGTCTGGTGGCGGGAGCCGATCGCGGCGGCGACCGTCTGGGCGGCCGGAGTCTCGTCGTACTCGGCGTCGGGAAAGCGCACGTTGAAGGTCAACAAGTCGCCCTCGACATGGCGCTGGCTGTACGCGCTGACCAGCGACGAGTCGATCCCACCGGAGAGCAGCGCACCAAGTGAGACGTCGCTCTCGAGCTGGCGTACGACCGCCTTCTCCGCCAAGGCATCGACGTCGTCGAGGGCCTGATCGAGCGTTAGATCCCGGTTCGGCTCAGCGGTGAACTCGTGAAACCGCCGCCGCGCGGCGCTCACGGATTCATCGTTTCCGATTCGACAGTCGATGATCTCTCCCGGTCTCAGCGCGCTGATGCCGCGATGAATCGTGTGGGGCGCGGGCACGAACAGGAGTCCGGCAAAGTCGGCGATCGCCTGTGGGTCCGGCGTCAGATCCACGCCTGGAAACTCACGCAGGGCGTTTATCTCACTTGCAAAGGCGACCCTGCTCGCGTCTTCCGAGCAGAAGAGCGGCTTGATTCCGAAGCGGTCGCGGGCGAGGAGGAGACGCCGCTGCCTCCGGTCGAGGATGGCGATCGCGAACATCCCGCGCAGGCGAGTGAACATCTCGTCGCCGTACTCCTCGTAGAGATGCGGGAGCACTTCCGTATCAGAACGTCCCCGGAAGCGATGACCGCTTTTCTCCAGCTCGGCCTGAAGCTCGTGATGGTTGTAGATCTCGCCGTTGAAGACGGTCCAGACCGTGCCGTCCTCGTTGGACATCGGTTGGTCACCGGTGGGCGAGAGGTCGATGATGCGGAGCCTCGTGTGCAGGAGAGTTGCCTCGGGCCAGGTCTTCGAGGCGCGTCCGTCAGGGCCCCGATGGCGAAGCGCCTCGAGGACGCGCTCGGCCACGAACGCGTCGAGCTCTCCGCTGCCGAACGAGCCTGCGATGCCGCACATCTCTCGCTCAGCCTAGACTACGCGCGGCCGAATGCCATCACGGATCCCCGACGGCGCCGAGGACGGCAGGGGTCGAGCCGGCGTGGTGCTTGGACAAGCCCTGAAGGCGTTCCTATTATGCTCGGAGTGCGGCACTCAGCCGAGATGATCCCGTTCGTCGATCCGTCGACCGGGGAGCAACTCGAGCAGGTCGACGGCGTGCTCGCGTCCGAAGGCGGCCGTAGCTACCCGATCGTGGATGGCATTCCACGGTTCGTCGAGACGGAATCGTATGCGGCGGGATTCGGCCTCGAGTGGACGATCCACAGCGAGACGCAACTCGATAGCCGTACGGGACGGACGGTTTCGAAACAACGCCTCGAGCGATGC